>DATBAK010000066.1 GCA_036271555.1 Acidimicrobiia bacterium | reverse complement strand
GTGGTGGTGAGTCGGCCTGTACGCCGGATTCTGTCCGGGCGCTCGCGCGCCCGGGGCGGCCATCCCTCTCGACCGGCGGTTACCCGACGGTTCCAGCGGCCTACCCGGGAGTGATCGGACGGGCCACCCTCTCCCTGTCTGGCCTTGCTCCGGATGGGGTTTACCGAGCCGCCCGGGTCGCCCCGGGCGCTGGTGCGCTCTTACCGCACCGTTTCACCCTTGCCTGTGCCTCACGGCCATCGGCGGTCTGTTCTCTGTGGCACTTTCCTGCGGGTCGCCCCGACTGGGAGTTACCCAGCACCCTGCCCTGTGGAGTCCGGACGTTCCTCGGACCGGTCACCGCGAACGGGCCGGTACGCGGCCGCCCGGCCGACTCACCACCGCCGACAGTGTCGCACGCGGCCGCGGGCGGCAGCGGAACCTCAGGCCGTGCCGGGGGTCGCGACGCCGACCTCGTACGCGATCATCACGAGCTGTGCGCGATCGCGCGCGTCGAGCTTGGTCAGCAGCCGGCTCACGTGCGTCTTGGCCGTCGCGTGCGACATGAACAGCTCCGCGGCGATCTCCGCGTTCGACAGCCCGCGCGCGATCGTGCCGAGCACCTCGAGCTCCCGCTCGGTCAACGACTCGAGCACGCGCGTCGGCTTCGCGCCGGTCGTCACCGGCTGCGCGACGAACTGCTCGATGAGCCGACGAGTGATCGTCGGCGCGAGGAGCGCCTCGCCCTCCGCGAGCACGCGCACCGCGGCGAGCAGCTCCTCGGGACGCGTGTCCTTCAAGAGGAATCCGCTCGCCCCCGCGCGCAGCGCCTGGAACACGTACTCGTCGAGATCGAACGTCGTGAGGATGAGCACGCGCGTCTCGGGAGAATCGGCCGTGATCAACCCCGTCGCCTCGAGCCCGTCCATCTCCGGCATGCGGATGTCCATCAGCACGACGTCGGGACGCGCCGACCGCACGAGCTCCACTGCTTCGCGTCCGTTCGCCGCTTCTCCGACGACCTCGATGTCGGGCGCGGAGCGCAGCAACACCGCGAAACCGCTCCGCACGAGCGCCTGGTCGTCGGCGACCGCGACGCGGATCACTCCGGCGCCCCGTACGGGATCGCCGCGCAGACGCGGTACCCGCCACCGGCGCACGGACCGGTGTCGAGCGTGCCGCCGTACACGGCGACGCGCTCGCGCATCCCGATGAGACCGTGGCCGCCCGCGGTGGCGCGCGCGTTCACGCCGCGACCGTCGTCGACGATCTCGAGGTGCAGCACGCCGGGATCCGAGCGCACGGTCACCTTCGCGGTCGCGGGACCGGCGTGCTTCAGCACGTTGGTGAGCCCCTCCTGCACGATCCGGTACGCGGTGAGGTCGACACCGGCGGGCAGGTCGACCTCACCGCCGTTGCGCGACACCTCGACGTTCAGCCCCGCGGCCGAAAGGTCCTTCACGAGCCGTGAGAGGTCGGCGAGCCCGGGCGCGGGCGCGTGCTCGGCGCCGTCGTTGTCGCGCAGGACACCGAGCAGGCGGCGGATCTCCGTCAACGTCGAACGGCTCGTCGTGGCGATCGCCGCGAGCGCGCGCTTCGCCTCCGAAGGATCGGTGTCGATCACGTGCTCGCCCACACCGGCTTGCACGGCGATGACACCCATGGAGTGCGCGACGACGTCGTGCAGCTCCTGCGCGATGCGCAGGCGTTCGTCGGCGACGGCGCGTTTTGCTTCTTCGTCGCGCTCGTGCTCGAGCGATGTCGCGCGCAACTCGAGCTGCTCGGTGTAGAGCCGACGGTTCCGAACCGTCGTACCGAACAGGTACGCGGCGACGTACACCGCGCCGCTCAGCGCGAGGTTCGACGTCGTCGAGTCGGGGATGCCGACGAGTGCGACGACGAAGACTCCGACACCGATCGCGAGCAGTCCGACCACGCGCTTGCGGCCGATGCAGTGTGACCCGACGGTGTACGCGCCGACCAGCACCATCTGCGACTGCACGTCGGGGTGGTACTTCAGCGTCGACAGGAGCGCGAGCGCGACGATGTTCGTGATCAATACCGCGAGCGGCGCCTTGCGACGGACGTAGTACGGGAGCGAGCACGCGAGTGCGAGCAGCACACTGAGCGCGTTGTTCGACCGGTAGAGGTGGCGCGGGTCGCCGGTTTTCAGGAGCGCGAACAGCCCGACCGCGGTGAACGCGGTGCCGATGAACGCGTCGAGCAGGGTCGGGTCGATCGCGCGCGCCCACTGCGTGAAGCGCGCGAGACGCGTCGACGGCATTTCCATCCGTTCACGCTAACCCTGGAGCTTCCGATCGCCATCGGGCGCACGGACGATGCGCGCGTACATCTCGAGATGTATCGCGCCGCTCCCACGGCACCGCGCCCGTAGCCGTGCGACCGAGACGTGAAGCGACCCGTGGGCGATGGAACCGGCCGCCGGATTCCGCATCGTGGAGTCACACATTCACGGGGGCCTGCCTGCCGGGCTCGCACACCAAGGAGCTCACGACGATGGGGATCACGCTCACCCGCCAGCACCAGCACGACACCCCGCCACGCGACGACACGGTCGCCGCTCGGGCGATCGACACCAGCAAGGTGTACGGACGCGGCGAAGCCGAGGTCCGTGCGCTCGACGGCGTCTCGGTCGCCTTCGGTCGGGGTCACTTCACCGCGATCATGGGCCCGTCGGGCTCGGGCAAGTCGACGCTCATGCACTGCCTCGCCGGCCTCGATACGTTGACGAGCGGCTCGGTGTGGATCGGCGACACCGAGCTCGGCTCGCTCAACGACAAGCGCCTGACCCAGCTCCGGCGCGACCGCGTCGGCTTCATCTTCCAGGCGTTCAACCTGCTCCCGATGCTCAACGCGGGAGAGAACATCACGCTGCCGATGAAGCTCGCGGGGCGCAAGCCCGACCGCGAGTGGTTCGACACCGTGGTCGCGACCGTCGGTCTCGGCAACCGTCTGAAGCACCGGCCCTCGGAGCTCTCCGGTGGTCAGCAGCAGCGCGTTGCCGTGGCCCGGGCGCTCGCGAGCCGGCCGGAGATCATCTTCGCCGACGAGCCCACGGGCAATCTCGACTCACGCGCGGGCGCCGAGGTCCTCGCGTTCATGCGTCAGGCCGTCCGCGAGTTCGGCCAGACGATCGTCATGGTCACGCACGACCCGGTCGCAGCTTCGTACGCCGACCGCGCCGTGTTCCTCGCCGACGGCCGCATCGTCGACGACCTCGTCGACCCGACCGCCGTTTCTGTCCTCGACCGCATGCGAAACCTGGGGGAATAGGTCCGATGCTCTCGCTCACCGTCAACTCCATCAAGGCCAACAAGGTTCGCTTCGTCATGACGGCGATCGCCGTCGTGCTCGGAGTGGCGTTCATGGCGGGAACCCTCGTCCTGACCGACACCATCAAGCAGTCGTACGACAACGTCGCCGTCAACGTCTACAAGTCGACCGACGCGGTCGTGCGCTCCGACCGACACCTGAAGAATGCCAACGGCGACGAAGTGCGCGGCACGATCGACGCCTCGCTGCTCGCAACGGTGCGGGCCGCGAAGGGCGTGCAGGCCGCCGAGCCGCAGCAGCTGGGTATCGCGGTCGTCGTCGCGCACGACGGCAAGCTGCTCGACGCCAACCCGAATCGCTCGATTCCGGTCGCGATCGCTTGGCAACAGCAGCCGAAGCTCAACCCGATGGAGCTCGTCTCCGGGCACGCGCCGCGCGCCCCCGACGAGATCGTCATCGACCGCGCGTCGTGGAAGCGGGGCCACTACCGGCTCGGCGAGACGGTGCGCGTGTTGAGTCAGGCCGGGTCACAGCAATACCGCCTGGCCGGCGTCGCCACCTACGGCGGAGCCGACAGCGCGGCCGGCGCGCAGGTGGTGGCGTTCGCTCCGCAGACCGCGGCGCGGGTGCTCGGAACGGCCGGTCGTTACGACGCCATTCAGGTCGTCGCCGCGCCCGGCGTGTCGCAGCACACCGTCGTCGCCAACATCGAGGCCGCACTGCACGCTTCGACGAACGCACGCGACACCGAGGTCATCACCGGAGCCGCCGCGACGAAGGCCGCTCGTGACGCGTCGGACGCGTCGCTCGGTTTCATCAACGTGTTCCTGATGTCGTTCGCCGTCGTTGCGCTGTTCGTCGGATCCTTCGTGATCTACAACACGTTCACGATCACGGTGGCGCAGCGCACGAAGGAGACCGCGCTGCTGCGGGCGATCGGTGCCCGCCGCAAGCAGGTGACCCGTTCGGTCCGGCTCGAAGCGCTGTTCACGGGTGTGTTCGCATCCGCCGTCGGTGTGGTTGCCGGCATCGCGATGGCGAACGGCCTGCGCCTGGTGCTCAAGGCCTTCGGCCTCGAGCTGCCTCACGCCGGTCTCGTGGTCCAGCCCCGTACGGTCGTCATCTCGATGATCGTCGGCGTCGTCGTGACCGTGGTCGCGGCGTTCCTGCCGGCACGCAAGGCCGCGAAGGTGGCTCCGATCGAGGCGCTGCGCGACGTTGCCGTCGACGGGTCGGCGCGTTCGGTACGGCGGCTGGTGATCGGCGTGATCGCGACGCTCGCCGGTGCGTCCTTGATGATCAGCGGTCTCTCCGGTCACAACGGCGGCACCGTGGGCCTCGGCTCGCTGTGCATGTTCGTGGGCGTGATCGTGCTGGGCCCGGTGCTCGCGCGTCCGTTCACCCGGTTGGTGGGCCTGCCCCTTCCCCGCACGCGGGGCATGGCGGGAACGCTCGCACGGGAGAACGCGAGCCGGAACCCGCGACGTACGTCGGCGACGGCGTCGGCGCTGTTGATCGGTGTTGCGCTGGTTGCGTTCATCACGGTCTTCGCGGCGTCGGGCCGGGCTTCCACCGGTTCCGACATCGACAAGGCCATGCGGAGCGACTGGATCGTCGAGACGCAGTTCGCCATGGGTGGCTTGAGCCCGGCCGCGACGCAGCGCATCGACGCGCTGCCCGAGACCGGCACCGTCACCGCGCTGCGCTTCGTCGAGCCGACGGTCGGCGGCAAGACCAAGGACGTGACCGCGTTCAATCCGGCGCACGTCGAGCAGACGATCGACCTCGGCAGCGTGACCGGTCATCTCTCCGACCTGCACGCCGGGACGGTTGCGATGCAGGCCGCCGAGGCGGAGACCGCAGGTGTGAAGCTCGGCGACACGATCACCATGACGTTCCCGGAGACGGGACCGCAGCGGCTGCGAGTGGTCGCCGAGTACACGACCAAGCAACCGCTCGGGGCCTACGTCATCTCGATGGCGACGTTCGATGCCAACGTCAGCGCGCACGTCGACGACGACGTGCTCGTGACGAACGCACCGGGAGTGAGCTCCTCGGCGGCCCACGCGGCCATCGAGCACGCCCTGAAGGACTTCCCGAACGCGACGCTGATGACGCGTGACCAGTTCAAGGGTTCGGTTGCCGCACAGATCAACCAGATCCTCGACCTCATCTACGTGTTGCTCGGCATGGCGTTGGTGATCGCATTGTTCGGCATCGCGAACACGCTGGCGCTCTCGGTCTTCGAGCGCACCCGTGAGTTCGGCTTGCTGCGGGCGGTCGGCATGAGCCGGGCGCAGGTGCGGTCGTCGATCCGGTGGGAATCGGTGCTGATCGCACTGCTCGGCACCACGCTGGGCACCGCACTCGGCGTCGGGATCGGGAGCGCGTTGATCAAGGCGTCGAAGGGCGACGTCCACCAGCTGTCGGTCCCCGTCAAGGAGATCGCGGTGATCGTCGTGCTCGCCGCGATCGCCGCGGTGATCGCCGCGGCGGTGCCGGCTCGCCGGGCGGCGCGGCTCGACGTGCTCGAGGCGATCCGATCGGAGTAGCTCCGAGCGAGGTGTCACCTTCGGAGGACCGGGACCCTCGAGGTCTCGGTCCTCCGGCGCGTCGCGGCTTCGGTGTCAGTCGCGCGGCACCGCGGTCGGGCCGCGGCGCGCGGCGACCAGACCACCGATCGCGCCCAACGCGACCGCGAGCAGCGCATTCGTCACCGCGTCGGCGACGCCGAAGCCCAGATGTTCACCGCGCGCGAGCCGAACGACGACCGACACGACCAACCAGACGAGGAACGCGCCGAGCCCCGCGAGGATCCCGTGCGCGAGCGGCGTCTCCGGCCGTGTGCGCGCGGCGCCGTAGCCCGCGGTCGCGTAGCCGTAGAGGATCGCGATGAACGCGATGAACAACCATCCGCTGTTGCCGTGATGGTGCTCGCGAGTGAGCAGTGCGCCGAGCAGTGAGACCGGGAGCACGATCACGGATCCGCCGACGATGCCGCGTCGCAGCGCGGTCAGGTCGATCACGAGTCGCGCGTCGGGCGGCGCGGGCTCGTTCACGACACTTCGCCCGCGACGAGCTCCGCGTACGGTGTCCGCAGGCCGTCCCGCATGAGCGCGGGAACCGCGCGTCGTTCGGCGACGAGTTGGGTTGCGGCGAGCACCAGGTACGTGATGCCCGTGAGCACGCGTGCGGGACCGCGTGCGGCCTCCGGCAACGCGCCCGTGGCCACGAACTGCACGATGAACAACGACAGCAGGATCTTCGCCTCCCGCACGCTGATGCTGCGCGACGCGAGGATCGCCACCGCGAACGCCGACTGCGCGGCAGTGACGAACAGCTCCTCGCGCTGGAGCGTGTCGAGCGGCAAGCCGTGCATGCTCGACGAAGCGATCGCGAACACGATCGGGAGCGTGCCCACGAGGAGCGTCCACTGGTTCACCTTCGACGACACGAGCGCGCCGAGCCCCGCGTTCGTGTTGAGCCGCCACGCGAACATCCCCGCGATGAGCAGCTCGGGCGCTTCGGATGCGAGCGGTGCGAGCCACTTCACCAAGAGGAAGGTGCTGATGCCGAACTCCTCACCGGTCGCGACGAGCGACTCCGCGAAGTGCTCGGCGCACAGCAGGATGATGCCCGCCGCGACGACGAAGAGCACCGCGACCGCGAGTCGCCGGCGGCGAACGGGAAGGCCGCCGATCATCGCCGCGCAGCCGACGAGCTCGTGCTCCTCCGCCGGCGCCTTCGCGATGCGGATGAGATAGACGACGAAGATCGTCACGAGCACGGCCGCGTCGAACAACGTGATCGTGCGCCGCAGCGGCAGGGTCAAGCCGTACGCGGTCGCGGCGGCGAGGAACGCGATCTCGACGGCGTGGGTCCGCGCGAGCTCCACGTCGGTGTTCGTCGACGCGGGCGCGGTCGCGTCCTCGGCGGCTCCGGCTCCGACGCCGGTGGTCCGGATGCGATACGCGGCGAGCAGCACGACGAGCGACCAGCCGACGCCGATGAGGAGTTGGTTGGCCCCGGTCATGTTGGCGAGCGCGAGGGGCGCGAACTCCTTCGGGTTCGTGCCGGCCTTCGACGTGAACACGAAGTCGACCGCGTACTCCGGGAGCACCGCGATCAGCGCGAGCAGCGCCAGCGCGAGCCCGGCCGAGATGTCGAGCTGCACCACCTCGGCCGCCCAGCCCAGGAGGAACGCGGCGCCGACGATCGCGAGGCCGAAGCCGAGCGCGGCCAACCAGTGCACCGGGTGTGCCCCGGTGAGGCGGAGGAGGATGCCGGGGAGGGTGAGGAGCAGCGCTCCCACCAGGGCGAACCCGGGGCGGCGGGGGCGCCGAGCGGTTCCCGTGGGCTCGGTCACCGTCCCGATCCTAGGGGTCCGGCGATGGATTTCCCGGGCGAGGAAGAAGGGTAGGCACTCGCGTGTTAGGCGGTCCCGACGAGCCCAGGCATGGCCCCCCGCCCTGGTCTCGTCCCTCGTCGGCGATCTGGACTCAGGTCACCAGGGCGAGACGCCGATCAGGGGGGAGTCGGCTCGGCGTGCAGGGAGGCCCGGCTTGGGTGCAATGAGTTGGCGTGAATGGGCCCGCTGTAAGGGCGTCGATCCTGAGATCTTCTATCCGCCCGAAGAGGACGAGGGCCTGCGCGCGAAGGAGATCTGCGCGGAGTGTCCGGTCCGTGAGGTCTGCCTCGAGCATGCGCTCACGCGGCGCGAGAAGATCGGTGTCTGGGGAGGCATGACCGAGCGCGAACGGCGCCGCATGCTCCGTCAGCGCCGCAAGGCTTCGTAAGGAACGCGTCGCGTCGGAGACCGAGCACGAGCACACCCGCCCGGTAGGCTCGGCCGGTGGATTTCGACCTTCCGGCAGAGTTGGTCGATCTTCAGGCAACCGTGCGCAAGATCGCGCAGGAGCGCGTCGCGCCTCGGGCCCGTGAGATCGACCGCTCCGAGGAGTACCCGCAGGATCTCTTCGAGCTCTTCCGCGACACGGGGCTGCTCGGGCTCGTCATCCCCGAGGAATACGGCGGCTCCGGCGCCGGCATCCTCGGCCTGACCATCGCGATCGAAGAGGTCGCCAAGTACTCGAACGCCGCCGCGCTCATGCTGCTGCTCACGCGCCTGCCGACGGGGCCCGTCCTCATCGCCGGCACGGAGGAGCAGAAGCACGAGTACGTCGGCGCGGTCGCGACCGGCGCGCGGCGCGCCGGGTTCGGGCTCTCCGAGCCGCAGGCCGGGAGCGACGTCGCCGGCATGCGGACGAAGGCGGTCGCCGACGGCGACGACTGGATCCTCACGGGCACGAAGTGCTGGATGTCGGGCGTCGTCCAGGCCGACTGGTACTGCGTGTTCGCGAAGACCGGCCCCGCCGACTCGCGCGCGCACGACTCGATCTCGTGCTTCATCGTGGAGCGTTCGTGGCCGGGCGTGTCGGTCGGGCGCACCGACCACAAGATGGGCGTGCGCGGCGTCGACACCGGCGAGCTGGTGCTCGACGGCGTACGGGTGCCCGCGAAGAACGTCGTCGGCGAGGTCGGCGGCTTCCGCCTCGCGATGCTCGGTCTCAACTCGATGCGCCCCGTCGTCGCGGCGCGTGGCATCGGGCTCGCCGAGGGCGCGCTCATGTACGCGGTCGAGTACGCGAAGCAGCGCGCCGCGTTCGGCAAGACGATCGCCGACATGCAGGGCATCCAGTGGAAGATCGCGGAGCTCGCGACCGAGATCGAGGCGGCGCGTCTGCTCACGTACCGCTCGGCGTGGATGGCCGATCGCGGTCTCTACACGAAGGAGTACGTGCCGTTCCTCTCGATGGCCAAGTACCACGCCACCGAGACCGCGGTGCGGGTGGCCGGCGAGGCGCTGCAGATGCTCGGCGCGGCCGGATACATGGAGGACCACCCGACGGAGCTCTGGTACCGCGATGCCAAGCAGCTCACGATCGTCGAGGGCACGTCGCAAATTCAGCTCGGTCTCATCGCCAAGGGAGTACTCGATCACGACCTGTGGTGGGATTGAGGTCCGGTGAACGAGATTCTCAACCCGGTGCTGGCGAAGCTGGTTCGCCGCGTCGACATCGAGGACGACGAGCTCGGGGCGGCGTTCGCCGAGATCCTCTCGGGCCGCGCCTCCGATATTGAGGCTGCCGGGTTCGCGGTCGCGCTGCGGACGAAGGGCGAGACCACCTCGGAGCTCGCGACGCTGGTCCGCACGATGCTCGGGTTCGCGACGACGGTGAGCGTCGCCGACGGCGCGATCGACACGTGCGGCACCGGCGGTGACCGCGCCGGCACGGTGAACATCTCCACGATGGCCGCGCTGATCGCGACCGCCGCGGGCGCGCGGGTGGTGAAGCACGGCAACCGCGCCGCGTCGTCGCGCTGCGGTTCCGCCGACGTGCTCGAAGCGCTCGGTATCCCGATCGAGCTCGGTCCCGCGGGCGTCGAGCAGTGCGTCGCCGAGGTCGGTATCGGGTTCTGCCTCGCGCAGCGCTATCACCCCGCGCTGCGGTTCATGGGCCCGGCGCGCGCCGCGCTCGGTGTCCCGACGACGTTCAACTTTCTCGGTCCGCTCGCGAACCCCGCGCGCGTGCGGCGGCAGGCGGTGGGTGTCGCCGATTCTGCGATGGCCGAGCGCGTCGTTTCGGTGCTGCAGGCGAACGGCGCGGAGCACGCGTGGGTGTTCTACGGCGACGATGGTCTCGATGAGCTCACGACCACCACGACGTCGACCGTCTTCGAGCTGCGCGGTGTCGACATCCGCCGCTTCACGCTCGACCCTGCGGACTTCGGGTTCGCGCGCTCGGACGCGAGTGATCTGCTCGGAGGCGACGCGGCGGCCAACGCCGACGCCGTGCGCGCGGTGGTCGAGGGCAAGCCCGGCCCGATCCGCGACATCGCGCTCGTGAACGCGGCCGCCGGGCTCGTCGTCGCGGGCGTCGCCGACGACTTCGACTCCGGCGTGCAGGCGGCGCGCGCCGCGCTCGACACCGGCGGAGCCGCGAGAGTGCTCGACGACTGGCTGCGCGTCGGCGCCGCGGCGCGAGAGGCCGAGGCCGACTGACGTGGCCGCCGCGCTGCAGTGCCCGGATTGCGGGCATCAGGAGATGCTCGACCAGCTCGGCGGCGTGACGACCTTCCGCTGTGGTGGCTGCGGCCGCGCGCTGAAGGTGCCCGCGCAGTTCCGCGGCAACGGCGCGTCGCCCGCGGCCCCGCCGGCCGACGTACCGAGC
The DNA here is from genome assembly GCA_036271555.1 of Acidimicrobiia bacterium. NCBI lineage: Bacteria > Bacillati > Actinomycetota > Acidimicrobiia > Acidimicrobiia bacterium. Next base: position 65,416 of record DATBAK010000066.1, on the reverse strand, counting down.
GAGCCGACGCGCGCGATGCCGAAGGTCGCGCCCCGACCCGCGCCGACGCCGGCGCCACCGGTCATGCCGGTCACGCCCGTGACGCCCGTGACGCCGGTGACGCCGGTGCCCGGCGGGCTCGCGAACCCGGGTGTGCCGACCGCGCAGACGCCGCGCGCCGACCGCGGGATCGATGTGGCGCCGCCGGACGACGGTGCGCCGCCGGCGGCACGGCCCGAACCCGAGTCGCTCAAGCCGCCGCTGATCCTCCGCCTCGTGTTGTGGGCGGTCGCGTTGCCGCTCGGGTCGCTGATCACCTTCGGGATCGCGAGCACGCTCCACATGCTCACGAAGTCGCAGCTGGAGGACACGTTCCTGCGCGCCGACTGGGGGCGCTTCGTGCCGATCGCGCGGCTGTTGCCGTTCTGCGCGCTCGCGACCGCGATCCTCGTGCAGCTCGGTGTTTTCGGACTCGAGCAGCTGCGCGCCCGCAACCTCCGCGCGCGCCGCAGCGGGGGATCGGGGCGTGGGCCGGGGGGCGCGCGTCCGCGTCCGACGCGGCCGCTGTCGCCGCGCGGTACGGGTCAGCGCGCGAGCAACGGTGGCGGCAACGTGCGCGACCGCGCCATCTCGTAGGTCGGGATCACCGGCAGCGTCGACGCGTAGGTGCCCGCGGCCTGCTCGAGCTCGAGCGTCGCCGCGGTCTTGCCGAGGTGGCGCGCGGTGACGAGCAGCTCGTCGATCTCCTCACGCGCGGGTGGCAGATCCACCGGTGTCGGCGCGAGCAGCTCGCGGTTCGCGCCGGGCCCGTCGTCGAGCGTGAGCCGTCCGCCGTGCAATTCGAGTCGGCCCTCCGCGCCGTGCACGACGAGCGAGCGCGCGGCGCGCAGCTGGTCGACCAACCGTTGCCGCGCGATCGCGCGGCTCAGGGTCGCGAGGCGATCGCGCGTCATCGCGGCTTCCTCGAAACGCTCGGCCTCGGCGAGGCGGTTCATGCGCTGCTCGAGCGGGTCGAGGAGCACACGCGGTTCGGAGTCGAGACCGCGGCGCACGATCTCGACGAGGCCGGTGTAACCCGCGTCGTCGATCTGGCCACGGCACGGGCAGGTGGCGACGCCGAGCTGCGCGGGGACGCACGGCGAGCCGCACTCCGGTTCGAAGCGGCGCGGCAACCGGCGGGAACAGCGGCGCAGCGGCACCGCCGACTCGATCGCTTCCCGCACGAGGTGGGCGACCGCGGTCGACGGCAGCGGGCCGAGGTACGTGCCGCCGTCGGCCTTCGCGCTGCGGGTCACGGTGAGGCGCGGGAAGCGCTCGTTCGTGAGCTTCAGGTAGGCGTACTTGCGCCACACCTTCGCCTGGCGGTTGAAGCGCGGCTGGAGCGCCTGGATCAAGCGGATCTCGCGCACCGCGGCTTCGAACGGACCGCGGCAGACGAGATGGTCGATCGACACGGTCTCGCGCAGCAGCTGCGGCACTTTGCGGCGGTCGTCACTCGAGAAGTACGAGCGCACACGCGCCCGCAGGTTCGTGGCCTTGCCGACGTACAGGACACGGCCGTCGCGATCGCGGAACATGTAGACGCCCGGAGCGCGCGGGAGCCGGGTCGTGAGCGCGAGCTTCGCGGCCGAGGGGTGCGCGCGCATCGTGGGGAGCGCGAGCAGGTCGTCGAGGCCGAGCACGCCGAACGCGGCCGCGCGTTCGAGCAGCGCGTGGAGCACCTCGGCCGTCGCCTGCGCGTCGGCGAAGGCGCGGTGGTTCGGCTCGGTCGGCACGCGCAGGTGGCGCGCGAGCGTCGAGAGCCGCAGGTTCGGCACGTCGTCGCGCACGAGGCGGCGCGCGATGCCGAGCGTGTCGACGTGCCGGTTCGTGAGGCGCGGCCGATCGTGCGCGACGAGCGCGGCGTCGAGGAACGCGAGGTCGAACCGGATGTTGTGGCCGACGATCACCGCCTCGCCGACGAACTCGAGCAACGGCGGCAGCACTTCCGCGATGCGCGGCGCGGGCAGCACCATCGCCTCGGTGATGCCGGTGAGCACCGTGATGAGCGGCGGGATCGGGACGCCCGGGTTCACGAGCGTCTCGAAGCGGCCCAGACACTCGCCGCCGCGCAGCTTCACCGCGCCGACCTCGGTGATCTCGCAGTCGGCGGGTGAGCCGCCGGTCGTCTCGAGGTCGAGGACGACGAACGTGACCTCCGAGAGCGGCGTGCCGAGGTCGTCGAGCGACGCCTGGCGCAGCGCCGGCAACACGGCCGGCTCGGAGGCGAAGCCGGGGAAGGGGCTCGCGACGGTGACCATGCGTCGCCACGGTATACGAACAGACGTTCGGAGCGCACGTATGTTCGATCGAGGGTCGGTGTCCCGGGAGTACGATCCCGCGCCGATGACGATGCGCTACCGCTGTTCGGCCTGCGGCAACCTCACCCGCTTCGACGTCGTGGTGCAGCGGCGGACGCGCGAGTTCCACCACTTCAGCGTGGCCGGCGACCTCACGATCGAGGACGAGGAGAAGCTCGCCGAGACGATCGAGCGGGTGACGTGCCGGTGGTGCTCCGCGAGCGGCGACGCGATCGAGCAGATCGCCGCGGTCAGCGACTCCGAGGTTCCGTCGGCGTAGGCCTCAGCCGAGGAGCTGGACGACGACGCGGCGCGAGCGCGGCCGGTCGTCGAAGTCGACGCACACGATCTTCTGCCAGGTGCCGAGCATGAGCTCGCCGTTGGCGAACGGGATCGTGACCGACGGGCCGATGAGCGCGGCGCGTGCATGCGAGTGACCGTTCGAGTCGGCGTTCAACTCGTTGTGCCGCCAGTCGGCGTCCTGCGGCGCGATCTGCTCGAGGATGCGGTTCAGATCGGCGTTGCAGCCGGGCTCGCACTCGATCATCGTGATGCCGCACGTGGAGTGCGCCACGAACACCGTGCACAGGCCGTCGCGGAAGCCGGCGTTGGCGAGCGCCTTCTGCGCGTCCGCGGTGAGGTCGAGGATCTCCCCGTCGCCCTGCGTGTCGAGCGACAGCTCCTCGTAGCGTGCCTGCATGGTGCGATACCCCTCCCGTTCTCGCGCCGGTGCGGCCGTTCGGACCGATGGCGGCGTCAGTCTACGGTCAGTCCTGCCCGCCCCTCGGGGGCGCCCGGGCCCGGTTGCAACATCTTCACAACACGCGGACGTTCATGGTCGACCTCGCCGCACTGCCTGATCGCTTGCTCGCCCCGTTGCTCGACGCGGCCGGTGCGGCGGTGCAGGCGCGAACGCCCGACGAAGTGCCCACAGCCGCCCGATCATTGGTCGGATTCGACCGTCGAGGCCTCGCGCGGGGACCCGCGCGGCGCCAGCTCCGCGAGGCTCTCGACGCGGACGCCGACTTCCGGCGCGCGCTGTTCGAGACCTTCGCCGCGCGTGAGGACGTGCGCGCGCTCGTCGACGGGTGGACGCTCGCGGGAGCGCTCGCGATCGCGAGCAGTGCGGCGCAGCGACACGAGCTCGCGCTGCTCACGAGCGCGCTGGTCGCGGCCGAGCCCGAAGGTGTCGACGTCGGGATCGGGATCTCGCTCGCGCTCGACGCGCAGGCTTCCGAGTCGCGCGCCGACGACACGCGCACGGCGGAGCGGGCGCGAGAACGCGAGCGGGAGGCGCAGCGGCGGCTCACGGCGGCGCGCGACGAGCTCGCGCGGGAGCGCGACGAACTCGTCGAGCAGCTGCGCGCGGCGCGGCGCGAACGGCGTGAGTCGCGCCAAGACGCCGCGCTCGTGGAGGAGCGCGACGGTCTGCGTGCGCGTGTCGACGCGATCGAGGGCGAGTTGCACGATGTGCGCGCGCAGCTCGAACGTGCCGAGGGCGCGCGTGCTCGCGCGAACGTCCGCGCGAAACGGGCGGAGTCGCAGCACGGCGAGTCGCTCGATCGCGTGCGCGCGCTCGAGCGCGCGAACGGCGAGCTGCGGCGAGAGGTCGAGCAGCCGCGGCCGCCGCCTCCGACGCCCGAGCGTGTCGTCGAGGTGCCGGCCCGTGGTCAGGCCGCGCGCCGCCGCCGGGGTGGGCGCGTGCAGCCCGCGCTGCCCGGCGGTCTCTTCGCCGACAGCATCGAGGGTGCCGACGCGATGTTGCGCGATGCCGCGGTCGTCCTCGTCGTCGACGGCTACAACGTGACGAAGGCCGCGGCAGCGGGCGGTTCCCTCGCGACCGAGCGCGAATGGCTCGTTCGCGCGCTCGAGGCGCTCCACCTCCGCTGCGGGCCCGAGATCGTCGTCGTGTTCGACGGTGACGACACGCCGGTCTTCGGGCAGCGGAAACGGCGCGGAGTCCGGGTCGCGTTCTCGCCGGCCGCCGACGAGGCCGACTCGGTCGTGGTGGAGGCCGTTGCCGCGACCCCGCCGACGGTGCCGGTGGTCGTCGCGTCGTCCGACGGCTGGGTCCGCGAGCACGCCGAGACCTTCGGGGCCGTGGTGATCGCGGCGCCGACGCTGCTCGGCGTGCTCCGCCGAGCCGGCTGACCCCACCGATCGCCGCTTCGAGTTTGGGCCCCGCCGTTGCGGGGAACGGTGCGGCCACCGCTGCCAGCCACGGGGGGACCGCGATGGCGACCGAGGCACCGACCGGCGCGCACGCCTTCTCTCGCCGGAGGTTTCTCACCTACGTCGTCGCCGCGCCGGTGCTGACGATGGCGGTGAAGGCCGTCGACGACCTCGGATGGGCGTCGTCGGCAGCCGCGTCTCCGACACCCTCGGACCTCGTCGACCTCAGCGACGCGCTCAACCTCGCCGCGGCGCCGACCGCGTATCTGCTGATCATCGAGATCACCGCGGCGAACCGGGTGGTCGTGCACGTGCCCCGCGCCGAGGTCGGCCAGGGCATCTCGACCGCGATGGGCATGGTCGCCGCCGAGGAGCTCGACGCCGGGCTCGAGACCCTCGACGTCGTGCTCGACGACGCCCGTCCTGAGCTGCTCTGGAACCAACTCACCGGTGGGTCGAACTCCGTGCACTCGCTCTACGCGCCGATGCGCACGGTCGCGGCGGCGGCGCGCGCCCGGCTCGTGACCGCCGCGGCGCAGCGATTCAAGGTCGACGCGTCGACCCTGACGACGCGCGACACGAAGGTCTTCACGCGCGACGGCCGCAGCGCGACCTACGGATCGCTCTCCGCGGCCGCTGCGAAGGTGACGGTTCCCGCGGTGTCGCCCGCGCCGAAGGATCCGAGCCAGTTCTCCGTGATCGGCACGCCGACCACGCGACTCGACGCTCGCGACATCGTCACCGGTGCGGCGAAGTACGCGCTCGACCTGCCCGTGGCGGCGGCACCGACGGTCGTCGCACGGCCACCGACGATCGGCGGCTCGGTCGGGTCGTACGACGCGACCGCGGCGCGCGTGATGCCCGGTGTGCTCGGCATCGCGCAGATCCCGAGCGGCATCGCGGTCGCGGCTCAGACCTTCGATCAGGCGCAAGCGGCGCGCGACGCGATCCGCATCACGTGGAACCTCGGTCCGAACGCGGCGTTGTCGGACGCGCAGATCACCGCCAAGCTGCGCGCGGCCGCACCGCCGTTCGTCGCGCCACCGCTCGGCAGCCTCTCGGTCACGCGCGAGTTCGACTTCGCGTTCGCACCCCACGCGCCGCTCGAGGTGCACACGTGTGTCGCCGACGTACGCGCGACCTCGGCCGAGCTCTGGTACGGCGCCAAGAGCCCGATCGTCGCGAGTCAGGCGGTCGCGGCCGCGATCGGACTTCCGGCCGACAAGGTGACGCTGCACGTCGTGCGCGCGGGCGGGTCCTTCGGGCACCGGCTCTTCTTCGAGCCTGCGATCGAGGCCGCGCAGATCTCCAAGGCGTTGCGCCGGCCGGTCCGTCTCATGTGGACGCGCAACGACGACATGCGCCACGGGCGCATGCGACCGGCGAGTCATCACAAGGTGCGCGCGACCACGCTGCTCGGCAGGGTGCTCACCTACGAGCACCGGCATGCGACGCTGCCCGTCGACTTCTCGCACGGTCTCGGCGAGGCGTTGACCGCGGCGGGCATGAACATCTTGAGCCCCGGCGTCACGCAGACGGTGTTCGCGCTCACGCAGAACATGCCGTACGACTTCGGCGCGGTGACGCAGACGCTCACCGATGTGCCGCTCGCGTTCCCGACGGGGTCGTGGCGCTCGATCTACTCGGGTCAGGCCGCGATGGCGAACGAGGTGATGGTCGACGAGATCGCGCGCTCGCTGCATGTCGATCCCCTCGCGTTTCGCCGCAAGACGTTGATGGACGCGCGCTCGCTCGCGGTGATGAACCAAGTTGCTCGCATCGGGCAATGGGGTCGGTCGATGGCGCCCGGAACCGCACAGGGGATCGCGATCCACAAGGAGTACAAATCGGTCGTCGCGTATCTCGTCGAGATCGACTGCCGCGATGTCGGCGCACCACGCGTCATGAAGGGCGTGTGCGCGGTCGACGTCGGTCGCGCGGTGAACCCGCGCGGCCTCGAAGCGCAGGTGCAGGGCGTGCTGACCGACGGCCTGTCGATGACGTTGTACGCGGGGCTCCACGTCGACAACGGCGCGGTGCGCGAAGGCAGCTACTCCGACTACCACTTCGCGCGCATGAACCAGAGCCCACTCGAGATCGACGTGACGGTCATGCCGCCGACCGGCGACCCCGGCGGCGCGGGGGAGCTCGGGTTCCCCGCGGCCGCGGCAGCGGTCGCGAACGCGTACGCGCGCGCGACCGGTTCGACGCCGTTCAGCTTCCCGATCGTGAGGAGCGCCTGACATGCCGACCGTCACGTTCGTGCTCAACGGCGAGTCGACGACGGTCGACGTCACGGCCGCCGACGAGCCGCTGCTGTGGGTGTTGCGCGACGTGCTCGGCGTGACCGGTCCGAAGTACGGCTGCGGCGTCGGCGTGTGCAAGGCGTGCACGAGTCATCTCGACGGCGCCGCGTTCAACCCGTGCATCACCCCGGTGAGCGAGTGCGCGGGCCACGCCGTCACGACCATCGAGGGGCTCGCCGACGGTGAGACGCTGCATCCGGTGCAGCAGGCGTGGATCGACGAGGACGTCGCGCAGTGCGGCTACTGCCAGCCCGGCCAGATCATGGCCGCGGCCGCCTTGCTCGCCGGGAACCCGCACCCGACCGACGCCGATATCGACGCGCTCGAGAACGTCTGCCGCTGCGGCACCTACTTCCGGATCCGCTCGGCGATCCACCGCGCCGCGGCCTCCATGGGCTGACATCCGCCGCTGGGGCAACCTGTCGGGGACGGTTCGCGTCCTTGGGGGGCGATGGCGGCGAGCTCGACATCCGATCGCGAAGGGTTCGCGGAGTGGGCGCACGCGCGCATGGACGCGCTCGTGCGCTTCGGTGCCGCGCTCGCGGGCGCCGACGGCGCCGAGGACCTCGTGCAGACCGCGCTCGCGCGGACGTGGGCCGCGTGGCCGCGCGTCGAGCGCCGTGACGACCCCGAGGGCTACGTCCGGCGCGTGATGGTGAACACGCAGATCGGGGAGTGGCGACGCCGGCGTCGGCGCGCGGGCGTGGCCGTCGCGCCCGCTCCGGCGTTCGTCGCCGAGTCGAGTGACACGATGCTCGATCCCGCGGAGCCACTGTGGAGCGCGCTCCGCGCGCTGCCGCCCCGCCAGCGCGCGGTCGTCGTGCTTCGGTACTGCGAGGACCGCAGCGAGCTCGAGACCGCGGCGCTGCTGCACTGCTCGGTCGGCACCGTCAAGAGCCAGGCCGCGAAGGGCCTCGCGAAGCTGCGCCTCGCGCTCGGAGAGGAGTCGTCATGACGGATGTCGTGGAGAAGCTGCGTGCGTCGTACGAATCGCGGACGACGGCGGTCGACGCCGACGCGATCGTCGAGCGCGCGATCGCGCGCGGGTCGCGGATCCGACGGGCACGGCGCGGTACCGCCGTCGGCTCGTCGGTTGCCGTCATCGTGCTCGTCGTCACGCTCGTCGTCGCGGCCGCAAGGCCCGACACCGGTGTGCGCGTCGGCACGCGCCCGACGGCCGCGCCGCGCGGTGTCCCGACTGCGCGCGTCTCGATGTTCCCCGACCTCGCGCGCATGCAGAAGCTCGCAGTCTCCAATCGTGACCGTGCGGCGCAACCCGCGCTCGTTCGCGCCGAGGTCGTGAAGACGACATGGGGCGCGTTCCGCACCTCGGCGACGCCCGTGGTCTCGGACGACACGCCCGACGATCTCGCCATCGACGTGATCCAACTGACGGGCACGACGTTCACCTGCGGATGCTCGCTCGCGCCGATGAAGCCGGGGCGCGCGTTGCTGTACGAGTGGGACCCCTCGACGCACGGAGTCCGGAGCTTCGCGTTCCGTCGCGAGCCGATCGACCTGTGGCAGTTCGGTCGCGTCTACCGCATCCCGCTTCCGCCGGTTGCCGCGCCGCCGACGACGGTCGCTCGAGACCTGTGCACGCAGGCCGATCTCGACGCGCCGGGGCTCGCGATGCCCGCGCCGCAAAGGATCACGAAGACGACCGCGCTCGGCGACTTCGGGCGACTCGATCCCGCGCCCGGAGTCGTCTCACGCGTCCCGGCGACGACCGCATGGCAGGCGCTGACCGGTGGGCACCCGCAACCGGCTCGCTCCGCGCGACTCCTGCTCGGGTACTACTCGTCCTCTCCGTCCGCGGGCGGTCACGTTCTCGCGTGGGTGCTCGAGGAGCAACACCTCGCGTTCGACGGCTTTCAGGGCCCGGGCCCGCCGCCGCCCGGGGTCACGACCACGCCGCGACCCGCGTGCGAGTTCACGAATGCGTATCTGGTCCTCGACGCGATCACCGGAAAGGGGATCACCGACGCCTACCGCGGCTGACGGCCCGCTTGAGTGTCGCACCCGTGTTGTTGGATGGCGGTGGCGGAGACCACCGACGCCGACACCGGGAGACACGAGGCGATGGACGACCTGCGAATCGACTGCGACGAGTGCGTGATGCGCGCCACGAGCGCGTGCGACGACTGCGTCGTCAGCTTCATCGTCAAGCGTGAGCCCGGCGACGCGATCGTCGTCGACGTCGAGGAAGCGCGTGCGCTGCGCGCACTGGGGGAGCGAGGGCTGGTGCCTCGGCTCCGACATCGGGCGCGCGTCGGGTGACTCGCATCACCCGACGCGGGAGTCCGCTCGTGCTAGTCGCGTTCCTTCGTCGCCATCCGCAGCAGGTCCATCGCGCCCGTGCCGGTCGCCTTGATGCCCTGCGCCTTGATCGAAACGTCCCAGCCCTCGGCCTGCGCGCGCAACGCCGACGCCGTGCAGTTCTCGCGCCCGCCGAGCGTGGTGAACGGGTCGTAGTTGAACAGCCGCATCGCGTTCGTGTGCGTCATCTTGTTCGTGTCCTCGTCGGACACGTCGGCCATCTGCTTCGCGACGAACTCCGGCGACTGCGGCCAGGTCGAGTCGGAGTGCGGGTAGTCGCACTCCCACGTGATCATGTCGATGTTCATCTTGTGCCGCATCTCGACGCCGACCGGGTCGTCGATGAAGCACACCACGACCTGCTGGTCGAGCACCTGGCTCGGCATGCGACCGCCCATGTCCTGACCCGTCCAGAAACGGTGACGGTCGTACGTGTAGTCGATGCGCTCGCGGAAGTACGGAATCCAGCCGATGCCGCCCTCGGAGAGCGCGAACGTCAGGTTCCGGTACTTCTTGAGCGTGCGCGACCACACGAGGTCCGCCGCGGCCTGCACGATGTTGATCGGCGACAGCGTGATCAGCACGTCCATCGGCGCATCGTCGGCGGTGATCACCATCTGCGACGACGACCCGATGTGCATGCACATCACGATCTCGAGGTCCTGGGCGACCTCCCACACCGGGTCCCAGTGGTCGCTGTGGATGCTCGGGTATCCGAGCTTGGTGACGTTCTCGGAGAACGTCATCGCGTGCACGCCCTTGGCGGCGACGCGCTTCGCCTCGGCGGCGCAGATCTCGGGGTCCCACAGCGCGGGCAACGCGAGCGGGATGAACCGGCCCGGATACGCGCCGCACCACTCTTCGATGTGCCAGTCGTTGTACGCCTGGAGGAGCGCGAGGCCGAGCTCGGGGTCCTTCTGCGCGGTGCGCGAGAACAACTGCCCGGTGAACTGCGGGAACGACGGAAAGCACATCGAGCCCAGCACGCCGTTGGCGTTCATGTCCTTGATGCGGTCGTGCACGTCGTAGCAGCCGCTGCGCATCTGCTCGAAGCTCGTCGGGTCCATCGCGTATTCCTCGGGCGGGCGCCCCGCGACGGCGTTCAAGCCGATGTTGGGCATCTCCGACCCTTGGAACTGCCAGACGTCGATGCCGGAGTCCTTGCGCACGAGCTTCGGCGCCGCGTCCTTGAACTTCGCCGGGAGGTGCCGTTCGAACACGTCGGGCGGCTCCACCACGTGGTCATCGACGCTGACGAGAACGAGATCTTCCACGCGCATGTTCTCTTCCCCCTTCGACCGGCGGGGTCGCTGCAACCTGACGCCAACGTCAGCCTAGCGCCGGGTCCCCGGGCGCGCGCCCGAGCGTGGTCGCGAGCGCGACGGAGTCTGCCGTGCTGTGACTTTGCGACCCTCAGTGCCCTCTCGGGCTACTGGATGTCGCAAAGCGGGCGCGTCCGCGAACTGGGCCCGAGCTCAGAAGACGACGGGGAGGTGGTTGGGCGCGCGGAACGTCATGCCGGTGATGAACGGCGCTTCCGCGTCGGCGTCGAGTCGCAGGTTCGGCAGGCGGTCGAGGAGGCGGGAGAGCACGACCCGGGTCTCCATGCGCGCGAGGTGCAGGCCCAGGCACATGTGCGGGCCGAACGCGAACGCGAGGTGCTGGCGCGGGGCGCGGAACATGTCGAACTGGTCCGCGTTCTCCCAGTACTTCTCGTCGTGGTTCGCCGAGCCCATGTTCACGACGATCGTGGCGCCGGCCTTCACGTCGAAGCCGTCGACGACCGTGTCGCGCGTCGCGGTGCGCATGATCGTGAGCAGCGGCGGCTCCCACCGCAGCCCCTCTTCGATCGCCTGCGGCATGAGCGCGCGGTCGGCGCGCAGCGCGTCGAGCTGTGCGGGATTCGTGAGCAGTCCGTAGAGGAGGTTGCTCGACGAGCGGTACGTCGTCTCCGCCCCGGCGGGGAGCAGCAGGCGCAGGAAGGCGACGATCTCGTCGTCGGTGAGGCGCTGGCCGTCGAGCTCGGCCTTCTCGAGCACGCTGATGACGTCGTTCTGCGGGTGCGCGCGCCGTTCGGCGATGATCCCGCAGAAGTACTCGTTGAGCTCGGCCGACGCCGCGAGGCCGCGGTCCATGTCGAACGCGACGCTGATGAGCTCGACGGCGAGCCGGTGGAAACGCGGCAGGTCCTCGCGCGGCAGACCGAGCAGACGCGCGATGACGACGACCGGGAACGGGAACGTGAGCTCGCGCACGAGGTCGGCGTGGCCGCGATCGATGAAGTGGTCGATGTGCTCGTCGACGACGTCGCGCACGAGGTCGGACTCCCAGACATCCATCGCCTTGCGGCTGAACGCCTGCTGTACGAGGGCGCGGTACGTGTGGTGCTCGGGCTCGTCCATCTCGAGGATGGTGTGGCCCATGACCGCGCCGATCACCTCGGCGTATCCGGCGGACGAGAACGTGTCGCCGTCGCGCAGCACCGTCTGAACGGCATCGAACCCGAACGCGGTGTAGACGTCGGGGATGTCGAGGGCGGTCATGCCCTGCTCGGTCATCTCGGCCAGCTCGGAGAGGTCGCCGAGATCTTCCTTCAGCAGCGAGCCGTGAGCGCGCGCCATCGCGAACAACGGGTACGGGTTCTCGACGACCCCGATGCCGGCGCTGCGGTTGAAGTCCTCGAAGGGGTCGTACTCCTCGGCGGGAGCAAGAACGTCGTCGCTGGCCATGGCTGTGCTCTCTTCCGCTGCTGGGCGCACCCGCGCGAGCGCCCGGCGAACTATAAGTCATGTGCTTTGATCGATGAGCGGGCCGCACCCTCGATCGGCCGCGCCCGCCTCGCTGCTAGAACTCCGGGTCACACGACGGGCGCAACGGGAGGGGCATCCGCGCATGGCAGCCGACCAGATCAACCTCGGGTTGTTGCTCCTCCGGGTCGCGGTCGGGGCGACGATGTTCGCCCACGGCTACAACCACGTGTTCCGCGGCGGCAAGATCGCCGGCACCGGGCGCTGGTTCGAGAGCCTCGGCATGAAGCCGGGCGTGCTGCACGCGTGGCTGGCGAGCGCGACGGAGCTCGCCGCCGGCACGTGCCTGATCATCGGATTCCTCACGCCGTTCGCAGCGGGCGCGTGCGCGGGCGTGATGCTCGTCGCCTGGATCACGAACCATTTGCGCAACGGCTTCTTCATCTTCCGTCCCGGCGAAGGCTGGGAGTACGTCGCCAATCTCTGCTTCGCGTCGCTCGCGCTCGGCGCGCTCGGCGCGGGGAAGTGGTCCGTCGACCACGGCATCGACTTCGTGCTGCACGGCTGGAAGGGCTTCGTGGTCGCGCTGATCTTCGGCCCCTTGGCCTCGGCCGCGCTGCTCGTCACGTTCTGGCGCCCGCCGGCGCGTGAGCCGAAAGCTTCGTAGCGCCGAAGGCCGCCGTCGGGCCGCTCAGCCGGAGAGTGCGGCGACGAGGAGCGGCACGACCGCGCGGTAGTCGCCGACGATGCCGACGTCGGCCGCGCCGAACATCTTCGCGGACGACGCCGAGTTGATGCACAGCACCGTGCGCGCGGCGCGCACGCCGACGGAGTGGTTGAACTTGCCGCTCGCGCCGATGCTCACGAACAGACGCGGCGCGACGCTGCGACCGGTGATACCGATCTGCCGCGCGCGCGGCAGCCAGCCTTGGTCGGTCACCTTGCGGGTCGCGGCGAGCTCGGCTCCGAGCGCGTGCAGCAGCGGATCGAGCATCGGGTAGTCGGTCGGGTCGACGCCGACACCGACGCCGACGACCGCGTCGGCTTCGGCGAGCACGTCGAGGTCGTCGTCGCGCGTGCGCGCGAGCACGCGGACGCGACCACGAGGCTCGACGGCGCGCGTCGTGACCGGCGCGCGGAAGGTGCGCGGCGTGAGCCGGGGGAGCATGCCGGCGCGTACCGTCGCCATCTGCACGGGTGAGGTCGCGGTGATCGCGGCGACGAGCTGGCCGCCGAACGCGGGCTTCCACGCGACGAGTCGTCCGTCCTCGACCTCGAGGCCGATCGCGTCGCCCGTGAGTCCCGCGCCGAGCGCCGCCGCCGCGCGCGACGCGACCTCGCGTCCCCACGCGGTGCTGCCCGCGACGATCGCCCACGGCCCGTTGTCGCGGGCCCAGTCGGCGAGCCCGCGCGCGACGTCCTCTTCGACGTGCGATCCCTGCAGCTGCACGACCGCGTCGGCGCCGTGTCCGCCGATCGCGTCGGTGTCGGATTCCTCGACGGTGATCGCGACGACGCGACCGTCGATCTGCTCCGCGACGAGCGCGGCGCTCGCGAGCAGCTCCGCGGTCAGTCGCTCGCGCGCCGGTTCGACGACCACCGCGACGACCGGGCCGTTGTTTGCTTCGCGCGGCGCGGGTACCGGCGCGTGATCGTCGTCGACGACGCCGGGGTCAAGCGCGCCCCGTCGGTGCAGCTCGGCGACGGCATTGCGCACCTGCTCCTCGACGGACGCGTCCGGCCACCAGGCGAGCACGCGTTCCTCGGCGATGACGCGCACCGGTCCGACGCGCGTCGGGCTCGCGTCCTGGCCCCACGGCCCCGCGCCGAGTGCCGACGCGTCGAGCACGCGGATGAGCTCGGCCGGCACGGCGGCGCGGCCGTCGGGATCGACCTTCGCGGGCTCGCACAACCGTTCCGCGCACGACAGCACCGCGGGGAGCGCGAGCTCGGTCTGGAGCCAGCCGTCGTCGTGCTCGCACCGGACGTTGAGCGTCTCGCCCTCGAGCGCGAGAAAGCGCACGCCGGTCATGAACGGCATGTCGAGCAGCTGCGCGAGCTCGGGGCCGACCTGGCCGGTGTCGGCGTCGAGCGAGTTGCGGCCGGCGAGGACGAGGTCGAAGCGACCGAGGTGGTCGAGCGTCGCGGCGAGCGCCCGCGCGGTCGCGAGCGTGTCGCTGCCCGCGAACGCGGGATCGCTCACGAGGACGCCGTCGATCTCGACGTCGCGCTGCAGTCCCCACGCGATCGACTCGCGCAGCGCGTCCTCCGCGCTCGGCGGACCGAGCGTGATCACGGTGACCGAGGAACCCCCGCGCTCGGTCGCGAGCTCGCACGCCTTGCTCACGGCGCGCCGGCAGTACGCGTTCAGCTCGAGCTCGATGCCGTCGCGCACGAGCCGGCCGTCGGGTCCGAGCTGCATCTTCTCGAAGCTCGGGATCTGCTTCACCAACGCCGCGATGCGCACGCGCCGACTCTATTGGTCGCACTCGCTGCGCTCGCCGCTCCTGATGCCTCGTCCCGGGCTCGGGCGGCCCGCAGAGCGACCGCCCGTTCCTGCTGGTGTTGCCTCGATGACCTCCTCGATACCATCGCCCGCATGCACATGAGGGAAGCCGTCATCGTCGACACCGCGCGCACTGCGATCGGGAAGCGCAAGGGTGCGCTGAGCAACTGGCACCCGACGGATCTGCTCGGCTTCGCGCTCCGCACGATCATCGAGCGCAACGACCTCGACGCGGGCATCGTCGACGACGTCGTCGGCGGCTGCGTCACGCAGTCCGGTGAGCAGGGCACGAACGTCACGCGCAACGCGTGGGTCGCGGCGGGTCTGCCGTGGCACGTGCCCGCGACGTCGGTCGACCGGCAGTGCGGGTCGTCGCAGCAAGCCGTGCACTTCGTCGCCCAGGGCGTGATGGCCGGCGCCTACGACCTCGCGATCGCGTGTGGTGTCGAGTCGATGACGCGGGCGCCCATGGCGTCGAACTCGAAGGGCGGTACGGGTCCGTTCAGCCCGTCGTTCATGCGCGAGTGCAACGGTGTGCTCGGCATCCAGTTCTGGGTCGCGCAGGTGCTCGCCGACAAGTACGGCATCACGCGCGACGACATGGACGCGTACGCGGTCGAGAGTCACCGCCGCGCGCAGGAGAACAGCGAGAACGGCTTCTTCGCCAAGGAGATCATCCCCGTCCCGATCAAGGACGAGAACGGCGAGCTCACGGGTGAGGTGCTCGCTCGCGACGAAGGCATCCGGCCCGGGACGACGATGGAGACGCTGGCAGGGCTCGCGCCCGCGATGTCGTGGGATCCCGATCAGGCACCGAACATCACCGCCGGCAACTCGTCGCAGATGAACGATGCGGCGTCGGCGATGATCATCGCGTCGCGCGAGACCGCGGAGCGGCTGGGTCTTCCGATCCGCGCGCGGTTCGTGCACTTCGCCGTGGCCGCGGAGGATCCGGTGCTCGTGCTCTCCGCACCGGTGCCCGTCACGCACAAGCTGTTCGAGCGCACCGGCATGAAGGTCGAAGACTTCGACGCGATCGAGTGCAACGAGGCGTTCGCCGCGATCGCGCTGATGTGGGCGCGCGAGTTCGACCCCGACATGACGAAGTTCAACCCCCGCGGCGGCGCGATCGCGATCGGCCACCCGCTCGGCGCGAGCGGTGTGCGCATCATGACGACGATGCTCAACGATCTCGAGCAGACCGGCGGCCGCTACGGCTTCCAGACGATGTGCGAGGGTGGCGGGCAGGCGAACGCGACGGTCATCGAGCGCCTGGGTTGAACGGGCCGGGCGCGACGATCGATCCCCGGATGAGGCTCGGTGCGCCTTATACGGACGGGACGAGCTCCGACCAACGCGACGCGAGCGCGGGGTCGCCGATGATCTCGATGCCGGCCTCCTCGGCGAAGAGCCGGCCCCAGAAGTAGAGCAGCAGACCCTCGGCCGGACCGCGGAACGCGACGTCGCCCTTGGCGTGCTCGCGCGTCAGCGTGCGCGCACCAGCTTCGGGGAACGTGATCAGCCACTCGCCCGCAGCGTCGGTGCAGTGCACGTGCGCGGTCTCGCCCGCGCCGGGCGACTGATGCGCGCCGCGCATCATGGCGGTGAACATGTCGAGGTATTCGTCGAGACCGTCGGAAACCATCTCCGCGCTGACGGTCGGAGGCTCGATGCCCGCGGCGCGCGCGACATCCCAACCGTGGACGAACGTCTCGTGCGCGCAGCGCCGGGCCCAGAACTCGACGGTCGGCGTGTCCGACGAGAACGTCCAGCAGAGTTCGTCGAACGCGGTGTTGCGGAGGCGATCCAGCAACGCCGCGCTGCCCTCGCGGAACCACGAGCCGAGCGCGGGGTCGTCGGCCTTCGGCGGGTTCAGGGTCTTGAACAGTCCGAAGTTCGCGGCCGGGCGCCCGTCGATCACGCCCACGATGACGTGCTGGAGCCCGCCGACGTGCTGCACGCAGTCCTCGACCGTCCAGTCGCCGCACCACGGAATCGGTGCGTTGCGGTCCGCGTCGAGCGCGTCGGCCATCCGGTTCGAAGCGATCTCGATGGCGTCGAGGTACTCGTCAGATCTCATGCGGTTCCGACCTCCGGCGCTCGATCCGCAGGTGGCGCTGATCGCAGTCGTTGACCGCGCCTTCGGTCTCCACCTGGCCCGTCATCGGGTCGGCACGATAGCGACGAGCGCCTCGAGCTGCTCGCAGACGTGCGCGACGGAGTGGTGCACGAAGCGCACGTTGAGCGCGGTCGCCCCGGCGGCGGCCAGCCGCCCGACCTGCTCGGCGACCCGCTCGGGCTCGCCGAGGGGATCGAGGGGATGCTCGTTCTGGAGCACGACATCGATCGGCGCATCGCGAGACGACCACGCATCGGTCGCACGCGCGCGGCCCATCATCTCCGCGATCTGCGCGCTCCGCAGACCGAACGGCGCCCAGCCGTCGCCAAGCTCGACCGCGCGTCGCAACGAGCGCGCGGTGCGACCACCGACCCACAGCGGCACGCGCGCCTGCTGCGCGCACGGATCCACCACGAACTCCGAGAAGTCGTAGAACTCGCCGTGGTACTCGGGCCGCACCTGCGAGAGCGCGGCCCGCAGCGCGCGCATGGCGTCGTCGGCGCGCGCGCCGCGATCCTCGAACGGCGCGTCGAGCAGCGCGAACTCTGCGGCGAGCGAGCCGACCCCGACGCCGAGCACGAGCCGGCCGTCGCAGACGCGGTCGAGCGTGCCATAGCGCTTCGCGATCGCGAGCGGATGGTGGTAGCCGAGCACGAGCACGTGCGTCGCGAATCGAATCGATTCCGTCACCGCCGCGAGGTAGCCGAAGGTGGGCAGCGGATCCCAGTAGCGCGCACCGCGCGTCTCCGCGACGTCGACCGGGATGCCGACGTGCTCGCTGCAGGTGAGGTGGTGGTAGCCGAGCCGGTCTGCGGCGCGCGCGATCTCGACGACGTCGGCGAGCGTGCCCGTCTCCTCCCAACGCGCGTGCGCGCGGGGGAGCATCGTGAGCACCGGCGTGACGATGCCGAGCTTCAACTACTTCTTCGTGATGATGGCGCGGTCGGCGAGGATGTTCTTCTGTACCTCGGTCGCGCCCGCGCCGATCGACGTGTAGCGCTGGAAGCTGTAGAGGCGCGTCCACGAACCGCCGTCGACCGCGTCCGGACCGTTGCGTGCGAGCAACCCGGCCGGGCCGAGCAGATCGATCGCGAGCTCCGCGAGGTACTGCGCGAGGTGGCTCCACTGCAACTTCGCCAGCGGGACCTCGGGCCAGTTCTTCTGACCCTTGATGATCTTCGTGAGCGCGCGGTAGTTGAGCAGCTTCGTGTACTCGATCTGCGTGTACGCGCGCGCGATGCGCTCGCGAATCTCGGGATCGTCGAGCGCATCGGGGTTCACCGCGCGCGCGGTCGAGATCATCGCCCGCAAATCCTGCGCCATCGTGATCGCGAGACCCGACGTGCCGACGCGCTCGTGACCGAGCGTGCCCATCGCGACCTGCCAGCCCTGACCCTCTTCGCCGAGCCGGTAGTCGGCGGGGATGCGCGCGTCGGTGAAGAACACCTCGTTGAACATCTCGTCGCCGGTGAGGTCGCGGATCGGGCGGCACTCGATGCCCGGCGTGTCCATGTCGATGATGAACGCGGTGATGCCGTCGTGCTTGCGTTTCTCTTCGATCGACTTCGGATCCGTGCGCAGCAGGAACAAGCCCCACTTCGCGAGGTGCGCGGTGGAGATCCAGATCTTCGTGCCGTTGACGACGTATTCGTCACCGTCGCGGATCGCCATCGTGCGCAGGTTCGCGAGGTCGGAGCCGGCCTGCGGTTCGGAGAATCCCTGGCACCAGTGCTCGTCTGCGGAGAGGATGCCCGGCAACCAACGTTGCTTCTGCTCGTCGGTGCCCCATTTGATGATCATCGGGCCGATCTGCCACAGCCCGTTCGCGTTGTAGATGCCGGGCGCGCGGCGCGATGCCATCGTCTCCGAGTAGATGACGTTCTGCACCGGCGTCGCTTCGCGACCGCCCCACTCCTTCGGCCAGTTGATGCATGCCCAACGACCGTCGTTCAGGCGCCGCTGCCATTCCTTGCGCCGCTCCTGCGTGCGCTTGATGCCCGCGGCCTGCCCGCCGCCGGGATCCTCGTCGCTCTCCGTCTCGGCGAGGAACTTCGGAAGGTTCTCGTCGAGCCAATCAACGAGCTCGGTGCGGAACGCTTCGTCTTCGGCGGTATACGCGAAGTCCACGACCTGACAATAGCGTCAGCCCTGCGGCACGGTCCGGTGCCGAGCGAGCCCGAATCCGAGCGCGCCACCGAGCAGCAGCAGGACGATCACCGCGAGCGCGACATCGAGCGAGCGATGACTCGTCGAGTGCGGCGTCGACCCGAGCCGTCTCGCGGAGTCCTCTTCGACGAGCCGCACCGGCGCCTCGGGAAGGCCGGCGCTGACGAACTTCGCGTACGCCGTCTGCGCGTTCGCGAGGGCCGATCGGAGGGCTTGCGCCCGTGTCTCGAGCGCGGCGTCGTTCGGATTGGTCAGCAGCTGCGTCTGCACGTCGATCCGCTCGTGGGAGAGCTGCTGCGTCAGGTCGAGGGCCTTGGTGACCTGCGCGTCGTACTCCGTCTGGGCGACCTGCGCGAGGTATCGGACGAGCTGCTCGGCGAAGGCGTCGACGACGGCGATCGCGCGCGCCGCAGTGTGCTGGGTCGAGGTGATCGTGATCCGGCCCGTCTTCGAGTCGACCGAGACGTGCACCTGCTGGACGAGCTGCTGCGGCCCGCCGTGATAGTGCAGTTGCGTCGCGACACGAGACGGAACGACACCGTTTCGCACCAGCGACTCGTCCTGGCTGACGACCGACCTGCCGTGTGCTGTGGAAGTCGCGAGCACGGTTGCGCTCGCCTCGTATCGGTCCGATGGTTGCGACGCCGCGCCGCCCTTACGCGGTGACGCGGAGCGCAGCGCGAAGAACACGCCGACGGTGAGCGCGACGACGAGTACCACGGCGGTCACGAGGACGCGCGCGGGAGCGCGCCGACGCGACGACGGCGCGATCGCCGGGCGGAGCTCGGCCGCGACGCGCACCGCGTCGCTCGCGGCGCGCGCCCGATCGTCCAACGTCGCGCTCATGACTCCTCCTCGACTGCGAGTGCGCGCGCGAGCGATGCACGCGCGTGCGACAACGTCGCCTTCACCGTTCCTTCGGCGATGCCGAGCAGCGTCGCGATCTGGGCGATCGACCGGTCGTCGACGTAGTACAACGCGACGACCTGCGCCTCGCGACGCGGCAGTGCTCGCACCGTCGCCCAGAACTCGTCGTGCTCGGGTGCGAGCGCGACGGCGGCCGGGCGCGCGGCGAGGCGCGCGAGTGCCGCGGCCTCCCGCACGCGCCGGCGCCAGTGCGAGGCGGCGCGGTTGGTCACGACCCGGCGCACCCAGGCCGCGGGGTTCTCGACCTCGTCCCAGCGCCCGTGCAAGGCGGCGAAGGCGTCCTGCGTGAGGTCCTCGGCGGTGTTCCAGTCTCCCGTGAGCGCGGCCGCGAGCGCGAGCACCGCCGAGTGGTCCGCGCTCCAGAACGCGTCGAACTCACCGTCGGCGCTCCTCTCGCGAACGCCGGCCTCGGCCTCGACGACCGGCTCACCGAACCTCATGTCACTCCGTCGCCCCACGATGCTCGACGGTTTAGTTGCCCGCTAACGTGCGCGGCCATGGACTTCACGTTCTCCGACGACCAGGAAGCGCTGCGCGACAGCGTGCGGTCGTTCCTCGACGATCGCGGCATGAGCTACGTCCGCGCGATGGTCGACGACGAACGCGGTTTCACCGACGACGTGTGGCGCGCGATGACCGAGCTCGGATGGGCGGGCCTTCTGATCCCCGAGGCACACGGCGGTCTCGGGCTCGATCTCGTCGACATGGTCG
The DNA here is from genome assembly GCA_036271555.1 of Acidimicrobiia bacterium. Taxonomy (NCBI): domain Bacteria; kingdom Bacillati; phylum Actinomycetota; class Acidimicrobiia; species Acidimicrobiia bacterium. The sequence goes on along the minus strand of DATBAK010000066.1, from coordinate 45,125 downwards.
TCGTGATGGAAGAGATGGGTCGCTTCCCGTTCCCGGGCCCGTACTTCTCGTCGTCGGTGTTCGCGACGCTCGCCGCGAAGCGGCTCGGCGCCGACGATCTGCTCGGTCCGCTCGCGAGCGGTGATCTGCGCGGCACCGTCGCGATCGAGGAGATGGGTCACGGCGACGTCGTTGATCGCGTGCGCGCGCGTTCGCGCCGCAAGGGCGCGGACTGGGTGGTGTCGGGGCTCAAGCCGACCGTGCTCGACGGGCACACCGCCGACTGGGCGATCGTCGTCGCGCGCACCGAGGATGGCATCGGCTCGTTCCTGCTCGAGGCACCCGCGGCGCAGCTCGTGCCCGGACTCGATCCGACCCGCAAGATCAGCCGCCTCGACCTCGGCGAGCGCGCGGTGCGCCGCATCGGGCCCGACGGTGATCACACCGCGATCTGGAAGCGCGTCGTCGACGACGCGGCCGTGATGCTCGCGGCGGAGCTCGTCGGCTCGTGCGAGTCGGCGCACCGGCTCGCGGTCGAGTACGCGAAGGTGCGCGTGCAGTTCGACCGGCCGCTATCGTCGTTCCAGGCGATTCGGCACAAGGCCGTCGACATGCTCCAGCAGGTCGAGCTCGCGCGCGTCGGGACGCACTACGCGGCGTGGACTTCCGATGTCGACGATCCCGCGCGCGAGCGCGCCGCGGCAATGTGCAAGGGTTTCGTCGGTGAGGCCGCGGTGTACGTGTCGGGCGAGGACATCCAGATCCACGGCGGCGTCGGCTTCACGTGGGACTGCGACGCGCACTTCCACTTCAAGCGCGCCAAGGCGAGTGATGTGATGCTCGGCGGCGGTGGCTTCCACCGCGGCCGGCTCGCCGATCTCGTGCTGGGTTAAGCCGACTCGTCCTCGCCGGTCTCCGCCGGGGGCTGCTCCGCGCGCCGGCGGATGTCGACGAACGCGTCGCGCAGCGCGAGCCACACGTCACCGAGCCGCACCGCGGTCGGCGCGTCGCCGGCGATGACGTCGTCGTCGAGCGCGTCGACGGCGGCGCGCGCGAGGTGCAGCAACGAGGCATCGCGCGCTTCGACGGTCACGATGTCGTCGTTCACGGACACGCGCATCTGACGCCGCCCCGCGTCTTCGGGCGGCTCGTCGGTCGTGCCGGTGACGTCGACCGCGCCGAGGGCTTCCTTCGCTCGATCCAGATCGATTCCGAGCTCCGTGAGCGCGCGCGCCGCCGCGCTCTCCGGATCTCCGAGCGCCGCGAGCAGGAGGTGCTGCGACCCCACCGGCTGCGCGCCCGCGAGACGCGTCGCCTGCTCGAGGGTCTGGTCGGCCGCGGGCGTCGTGTCGGGCAGGACGGGCTGGAAGGGAACGGATTGCGGAGCGCGCCGGCGAAACAGCCCGCGCGCACGCGTGCCGGCCTCCGCCGGAACCCGATCCAGCACGGCCATGCGTACGGAGATCGCGGCCGGCTCGGGCGCGTGCGCGACGACGATCTGCGCGCCGACGCCGGTGCCTTCCCGCACGAGGCCGAGCAGCAGGTGCTCGGTGCCGATGTAGTTGTGCCCGAGCGCCATCGCCTCCCGCAGCGCGAGCTCGAGCACCTTCTTCGATCGGGGGGTGAACGGGATGTGGCCCTGCGGCGTGCCCTTGCCGCGCGCGACGTGTTGCAGCACCTCGTCGCGTGTCGTCTGGAGGTCGAGCCCGAAGCCGTCGAGGACCTGGAACGCGATGTCCTGGCCTTCGTGGAGCATGCCGAGCAGGACGTGCTCGGTGCCGATGAAGTTGTGGTCGAGGAGGCGGGCTTCCTCCTGGGCGAGGACGACGACGTGGCGGGCTCGGTCGGAGAAGCGTTCGAACATGTCGCCGAGGGTGCGCCTCGACGCTCACCCTGTCAATACTGTGTTACTAATAGGGTTCGATGGACTGGGACGACCGCCTCGACGCCTGGGACGTGGAGCTCGAGCTGAACGCGCAGCTCGAAGGGTCGGAGTGGGTGACCCTCGCCAAGGCGGCGAGCGAAACCGGTGTCTCGCGGGCCGCGCTGCGAAGTTGGTACCGCAACGGCGACCTGCCGTCGCGACTCGTCGACGGTCCGCACGGACCGCAACGGCTCGTGCCGCTCGCGTCGATCGCGGCGCGCGCCGAGTCGTCGCCGCGGCTGCGAAAGACCGCCGAACGCCGGCTCGCCGAGGGCGCGCAGGTCGCGTTCCTACACCACCGCATCGAGCAACTCGAAGCGCGCATCGCCGCGCTGGAGACGAACGCGCCTGAGCGCGCGAACGGAGCGAGCGGCGCGGCCTCGTCCGGAGGCTGATGCGTCAGGAGCGGCGAGCGGAGCGAGTGCGACCGGAGGTCACGGACGGGGGACGCCGATCGGGTTGGGCCAGCGGATCGCGTCCTGACGCGAGAGCTCGCGCGCGATCGGCAGGAGCAGTTCGAGCAACCGCGCGGCGGCACGCGTCCCGAGACGGTCGAGCGGTTCGCGCGCGAGCGCGTCGGTGGTTGCCTCGATGTCGTCGTGCGCGCGCATCCCCGTGTCGGTGAGCGCGCCGGTCGCGTCGAGCCAGCCGCGCTCGCGCAGCCGTTGCGCGGCCGCGGCCCAGTCGTCGTCGCTCCAGCCGCGGTACGGCGCGATCGTCTCGAGCCCCGCGCCGCTCGCGGTGACCTGCAGCATGTGCGCCTCGCAGGGATCGATACCCGCGGCGACGAGCGCGGCGACGTGGCCGTCGCCCCGGTGCTCGCGGATCAGCGTTGCCGCGTGCCAGAGCACGAGGTGGGGCGCGTCGGGCCAGTCGAGTTGCGTATTCGCGCCGAACACCGATCGACCCGCGGCCGCAACGCCGGTGATCGCGCGGCGCGCGAGATCGGCGGCGGCGGCGAGGTCCTGCGAATCGAGCGCGTCGGGCAGGAGTCGCCCGAGCGCGCGATCGGCACCGCGCCGGCGCGCGCCGATCGCGGTGGCGGGCGTGACCGTCTGCCAGATCGCCGGCAGCGCGCGCTCGACGAACGCGGGCTCGAAGCCGAAGAAGGCCGCCGTGATCGGACCGGGTCCGACGGCGCCGAAGGGCGCGGCGCGGCCCGCGAAGTAGCCGCGCCAGAAGCCGCGCAGCCCGATCTGCGTGAACGCGTCCGCGCACTCGGGAGCGAAGTACGTGATCGCGTGGTACGGCTCGATGAGCTGCCACAACCGGCGGGCGTCGGAAGCCATCGCGTCATCCTCGCGTAGTCTCCGGCTCACATGAGTGGCCGGCAGACGACGTTGTCCGACGCGGTCGCGCGTCACGTGCAGGCGGGCGACACGTTGCACCTCGTCGTCGGGCACCACCGCTGGACGGCCGCGGCGCGCGAGGTCGTGCGTCAGTGGTGGGAGCGCGACCCACAGTTCACGCTCGTGATGCTGAGCCTCTCGAGCCTCGGTGCGCTGTTCTTCCGCGGCGGGCTCGTGCGCAAGGTGATCACCGGTTACTCGGGCGACACGTTCCCGAACTTCACACCGAACCCGTGGTTCGCGAACGCGTACAAGCGCGGCGAAGTCGAGGTCGAGCACTGGTCGTTCCTCGCGTTCTCGCAGCGTCTCGAAGCTGCCGCGCGCGGGTTGCCCGCGATCGTGACCCGCTCGATCGCGGAGTCGTCGATGGAGCAGAACGACGGCTACGCACGCCTCGACTCACCGTTCGGCGAGGTCGGACTGCTCGCGCCGCTGCAACCCGACGTCGCGCTGTTGCACGCGCCGGTCGCGGACCGCGCCGGCAACGTCGCGCTCCAGCCGCCGCTGCTCGAAGGCGTGTGGGGCGCGCTCGCGGCGAAGCGGGGCGCGATCGTCACCGTCGAGAAGATCGTCGACGACCTGCGACCGTGGTCGCATCTCGTGCGCATCCCGGCCCATCGCGTGCTCGCGGTCGTCGAGACGCCCATGGGCGCGCATCCCGGCGGGCTGTACGCGGGCGACCTTCCCGTCGACGGCTACGGCGAGGACTACGACTTCTGGGTCTCCATCCGGAACGCGACCCGCAGCGACGACTACGACGACTGGATCCGGCACTGGATCCTCGAGGTCGACAGCCAAGCCGAGTGGCTCGACCGGCTCGGCGCGGAGCGCGTCGCGATGCTGCGCTCGCGCGCCGCGGCCGACTCGTGGCAACAGGACGAGGTCGCGTACCCGCCCGATCTGGAGACGCCGCCGAACAACTGGGAGCGCGCCGCGGTGCTCGGCGCGCGTTACCTCGCGGACCGCATCATCGCAACCGACGCGCACGCGGTGCTCGCGGGCGCGGGCGTCGCGAACCTGTCGGCGTGGCTCGGCGTCGCGCTCGCCAAGGCGCGCGGCTCCGACGTGACGTTGACCGCGGAGATCGGCCTCTGGGGCTACGACCCCGTGCCCGCTGACCCGTTCGTGCTGAACCACCGCAACTTCCCGAGCGCGACGATGCTCTCGGACGCGCCGACCGTGCTCGGATCGCTCGTCGGCGGTTACGGCACGCGCACAATCGGCTGCCTCGGCGGCGCGCAGATCGACCGGGCCGGCAACATCAACTCGACGCTCGTTCCGGGCGGCGCGTTCCTCGTCGGTAGCGGTGGTGGCAACGATGTCGCGAGCGTTGCCGAGGAGTGCATCGTCGTCGCGACTTTGAGCCCGATCCGCACGCCGCTCGAGTGTGGGTACGTCACTTCGCCGGGACGCTCGGTGCGCGCGCTCGTCACCGATCTCGGTCTGCTCGAGAAGTCGGAACGCGGCGAGCTCGTGCTGACTGCGGTTCCCGAAGGCCCCGAGCCGATCGCCGAGCGCGTCGAGCGGGCGCGCGCCGAGTGCGGGTGGGAGCTCGAAGTCGCGGCGACCGTCGGTGAGCTCGACGCGGTGACGGCCGACGAGGTGAACACGCTGCGGCGCTGGGACCCCCGCGGCTGGTTCCTCCGCGCCCGATAACCGTTAGTGGTACTGCGTTGTCGGCATATGGCCGAACAACGCAGTACCACCAACCGCGGTGGGGGTCAGGCGGTCGCCTTCAGCGCGGCGGCGAAGGCGGCGACGCCGCGGTCGATCTCGGCCTCGCTGACGACGAGCGGCGGCATCCAACGCAGCACGTTGTTGTTCGTGCCGCAGTTCATGAAGATCACGTTGCTCTCGTCGAGGCAGTGGCGGAGGATCGCGTTCGTCCGCGCCGCCGCGGGCGCGCCCGCGCGGTCGACGAGCTCGACGCCGACCATGAGACCGAGCCCGCGCACGTCGCCGACGCCCGCATCGGCCTTCTGCAGATCGCGCAACGCCTGTGTGAGCTGCGCGCCGCGGTCGCGCGCGTTGTCGACGAGGTGCTCCTCCTCGATGACGTCGATCGTCGCCAGCGCGGCCGCGCAGCCGATCGGGTTGCCGCCGTACGTGCCGCCGTGCGCCCCCTGCGGCCACCGGCTCATCAGGTCGGCGGACGCGCCGATCCCGGCGATCGGGAAGCCCGACGCGATGCCCTTCGCCATCACCATGATGTCGGGCACGACCTGGGAGTGCTCGACCGCGAACATCTTGCCGGTGCGCGCGAAGCCCGACTGCACCTCGTCGGCGACGAGCAACACGCCGCTCGCGTCGCAGATCTCGCGCACTCCCTGGAGGTACGCAGCCGGCGCGGCGAGATAGCCACCCTCGCCGAGCACGGGCTCGATGACGATGGCCGCGGTCTCCTGCGGCGCGGTCTGCGCGAGCAGCAGTCGCTCGAGCGCGCGCAACGACAGCTCGACGGCCGCGGTCTCGTCGCAGTGCCACTCGAACGGACGCGGGAACGGAGCGACGAACACACCCGCGGGCAACGGCTGGTAGCCCGCGCGGTAGCCGATCTTCGATGTCGTCATGGCCATCGCCATCATCGTGCGACCGTGGAACGCGCCGTCCATCACGATGACGTTCTGCCGCTTCGTCGCCTGCCGCGCGAGCTTCACCGCGGCCTCGGTCGCCTCCGCTCCCGAGTTCGCGAAGAAGAACGTGTCGATGCCTTGCGGTGTGATGCCCGCGAGTCTCGTCGCGAGCTGCTCGAGCAACGGGTGGCGGTAGACGTTCACCTGCGCGTGGATGAACTTGCCCGCCTGCTCGCGGATCGCGGCGACGACCTTCGGATGGCAGTGACCGGTGCTCGTGACCGCGATGCCGCTCGAGAAGTCGAGGTACTCGTCGCCGCCCGCGGTCGTGACCGTGCATCCCGAGCCCGACACGACCTCGAGCTCGGTGACCTTGAACCAGACGTTCGACAGGTGGCTGCTCATGCCGCCGAGGCTAGATCCCGCCACCCAAACGGCCCGGGAGCAGCCGGCCCGGCGGGTGCCGGGAAACCGATCCGAGCCGTCCGTAGTCTGAGCGTTCGTGGGCATGTCGATGACGCCGGTCCCCGACGAAGGACCTCGGCCTCGACCGTGGAAGCGGCTGGTGTTCGCCGGCTACGCGGTCGTGCTCGTGCTCGTGGCCGGGGGCATCGCGATGCTGGTCGTGATCGCGATGGTGATCGGCGCAATCGGCAACGGCCTCTCGCACACCGGCCAACGCCGCCACTTGAAGGCGATTCCGATCTCGACGCGCGCGTGCCCGTACGTCGCGCTCATGCATGCCGCGGCGAACGACTTCCAAGCGCACGAGCCGCTGCTCGGCCTCATGTTCGACGCCAACGGTCGCGTCTTGCCGATCGCCAAGGAGCGGACGATCATCGAGCCGCCACTGGCGCGCTTCGAGTTCGCGATCGCGATCGGCAAGGTGCACTTCCCGGCCGCGGTGCGCACGCAGCTCGCGATCACGCAGGACGCCGCGCACGAGGGCCGGGCGCGGCTCGTGCGAGCGTCCGACCCGATGGCGCTCGCGACCAGTACGAGCGCGTTGTTGAGCAAGGGCCAGCAGGCGTTCGGCTACGCGAGCGACCTCGTCGGGGCGCAGTGTGGGCACGGTCTCGGCGCTGATTCTGAGCTCGGGTCGGACGTCGTCGGTCCCACAACGACGACGCGCGCTACGACGACCGCTTCACGATCGTGACCGAGGCGTTGGCACCCCGGCCGACCGTGTGCGCGAGGCCGACCCGGGCGCCCTCGACCTGGCGGGGTCCGCATTCGCCCCGAAGCTGACGGACGAGCTCGACGACCTGGCCGAGCGCCGACGCGCCGAGGGGCTCGCCCTTCGAGAGCAGCCCACCCGAGACGTTGACGGGCCGGCGGCCGCCGAGCGCCGCATCACCCGCGGCGAGGATCGCGGCCTGCTCGCCGCGCGCGCAGAGCCCGAGCTCCTCCCACCCGAGCAGCTCGCGCGCGGCGTCGGTGTCCTGGCACTCGACGACGTCGACCTCGTCGGGGCCGATGCCGGCTTCTTCGTACGCGGCCTGCGCGGCGAGCGTGGTCGGGGGCGTGATCGCGTCGTCGTCGATCCCCGCGAGGGGAGTGGCCTCGCCGAGCACGCTGCCCGGCAGGTGCGAACGCAGCACTGCGGACTCGAGCGTGACGCGGCTCGCCGGGCGGTCACCGTTCGCGGCGCGCAACACGATCGCGGCCGCGCCCTCGTTCGGCGAGCACAACATCCAGAGGTGCAGCGGTTCGCACACCATGCGTGAGCCGAGCACCTGCTCGGCCGTGACCTCGCTCCGGAACATCGCGTCCGAGTTCTGCGCGCCGTGCCGGCGGTTCTTCACGACGACGTTCGCGAGATCGTTCTTCGTGATGCCCGACTCGCGCATGAGTCGCTGGGCGCGGAGCGCGAAGTAGGCGGGTGTCGCCGCGAGGCCCGCTTCCTCGCGCCACGGTTCGAAGAACGACGAGCGGATGATGCCGCGCGGCATCTTCTCGATGCCGAACACGAGCACGCAGTCGTACTGACCGGCGCGGATCGCGCCCGCCGCGAGCTGCAGGGCGGCGCCGCCGCTCGCGCAGCCCGCTTCGATGTCGACGATCGGCATGCCCGTGCGCGCGATCGCGCCGAGCACCTTGTGACCGGCGGCGACACCCGAGTAGGCGGTGCCGCAGAACGCGGCCTGGAACTGCGGGTCGCCGGCCTCGGCGAGCGCGGCCTGCACCGCGTGCACGCCCATGTCGGTGACCGTGCGATCCTCGAACCGACCGAAGGGATGGATGCCGACCCCGGCGACGTCGACTGCACTCATGCGGCTACGACCCTCGGCGCTCGACCCGCACGGCAACCGTCGGTCGTGCAGTTGGTCGCGCCTGCGGTCTGCGCCGGGCTCGTCATGGCGCGCTGCTCTCCGGTGCGAACGCCCACGCGACCACTTCGGTGCCGTCGTCGTCGACGGCGACCACGTCGGCGACGAGCCGCATCGACGCGCCCGCCTGCAATGCGGTCGGATCGGGTTCGGTGATGCGCGTGATCACGCGCAGACCGTTCGGTAGCTCGACGACGCCGAATCCGAACGGCACGGGACCGGCGTAGCCCGGCGGCGGCGCGGTCACCGCGGTCCAGAGGAACAGCGTGCCCGTCGTCGGCAGCTCCGCCGGCTCGACGTCGTCGGCGCCGGTGTACGGGCAACGTGCGAAGCGCGGGAAATGATGCAGACCGCTGGTCGGCGAGTAGCCGCCGTGCAGCACCGGGCCGTCGTTGCCATCGGGATCGAACAGATCCGGCGCGATCGACCGCTGCGCCCCATTCATGGTCGTGTCCTCGCTCGGCCCGGCACGGGGCGCCACCGTCTCGCTCCGGTCTGACCGCTCGGCCACTCCGTCACCTAGATCACGCCTTGCGCGGCGAGCGCGTCGAGGCGCGCGTCGTCGACGCCGTCGAGCTCGCCCAGCACCTCGCGCGTGTGCTCGCCGAGACGCGGCGCGCCCGTGGGCACGACGGGCGGCTCACCGACGAAACGGGGGAACGGAGCCTGCTGCCGCACCGGACCGACGACCGGATCCTCGATGACCACGAGGTCGCCGCGCGCGTCGACGTGCGCGTCGGAGAAGATGTCGGCCGCGGTGTACGCGGTCGCGACCGGTACGTCGTGCTCGACGCACCGGCGCTCGATCTCTTCGGCTACCAACGTCGACGTCCACTCGGCGACGAGGCCGTTGATCTCGTCGCTTCGCGCGGCGCGGTCTTTGAGCTTCGCGTAGCGCGCGTCCGTGATGAGGTCGGTGCGCTCCATCGCGCGGCAGAGTCGCGAGAAGTTCGCGTCGGAGCCCGCGACGATGCACACGTACTTGCCGTCGGCTGTCGGGTAGTTGTCGAGCGGCGCGGAGTTCGCGAGCCGGTTGCCCTCGCGCATGCGGATGGTCCCGAGCAGGTCGTACGCGGGCAGGGTCCACTCGAGGATGCGCAGCACCGCGCCGTAGAGCGCGGCGTCGATCACCGCGCCCTTCCCCGAACGGCGGGCGTCGCGCGCGTACAGCGCACCGAGCGCGGCCTGCGCCGCGAACACGCCCGTGAGGTAGTCGGAGATGGTGACGCCGACGCGCACCGGCGGGCGGTCGGGGTAGCCGGTGAGGTTGAGCAGGCCGCCGTAGCCGATGCCGACGCGGTCGAGGCCGGGTCGGCGCGCCTCGGGACCGTCCTGGCCGAAGCTGCTGATGCGCACGACGACGAGACGAGGGTCGAGGTTGCCGGGCGCGATGTTCCATCTCTCGAGCGTGCCGGGCCGGAAGTTCTCGACCACGACGTCGGCGCGTGCCGCGAGCTTGCGGAACAGCTCCTGGCCGTCGGTCACGCGCAGGTCGAGCGTCACGCTGCGCCGGCCGCGTCCCTCGACCGCCCAGAACAGCGAGTACGGATCGCCGCCTTCCGCCTTCGGAGGTGCGAACGGGCCGATCTCGCGCATGAAGTCGCCGGTGCCGGGCTGCTCGATCTTCACGACGTCGGCGCCCATCTCGCCGAGGAGTCCCGCGCAGAAGGGCGCGGCGATGCGCGTGCCGAGGTCGAGGACGCGCAGTCCTTCGAGGGGTCCGGGCATCGCGATCAGCCGCGCTGTTCGCGCTTCACCGCGTCCATACCGCCCTCTTTGCGGGCCTCGACCCGTTCGAGCGCGGTGGGCGTGTTGCTCACGAACTGGTGGATCACGAAGTGGAAGCGCCACGAGTCGCGCTGACCCTGCGCGTCGAGCATGTGGTTGACCGACGCCTTGATCGCCTCCGCCGTCGCCGCGGGCACGAGCGCGACCTGCTCCGCGAGCGCGTGCGCTTCGGACGCGAGCGCGTCGCGCGCCACGACACGGTTGACGAGCCCGTAGCGCTCGGCCTCTTCGGCGCTGAGCGTCGACGCGCAGAGCATGAACTCCTTGGCCTTACGCGCGCCGAGCTCCCACGGCTCGACGAGCAGCTCGACGCCGACACCCGACATGCGCGCGACCGGGTTCGAGAAGCGCGCGTCGTCGGCCGCGATGATGAGGTCGCACACGCACGCGAGCATCAGGCCCGCCGCCGAGCAGGTGCCCTGCACCGCGGCGATCGTCGGCTTGCGGAAGTCGCGGATCTTCACGAGCTTGTCCCAGTACATGACCTGCTCGTGCCGCAGCTTGCCCTCGGGCGTCGCGCGCATCGCAGCCCAGTGCTCCTCGCCCGCGAGGATCTCCTTGAGGTCGTGGCCCGCTGAGAAATGCTTGCCCTCCGCCGCGAGCACGACGACGCGGACGCCGTCGTTCGCGTCGGCCGCGTCGAACGCGGCGTCGAGCTCCTCGATCATCTGCGCGTTCTGCGCGTTCGCAGCCTGCGGGCGGTTCAACGTGATGGTCGCGACCGCGCCGTCGACCTCGGAACGGATCGTCTCGAACGGCATCGGCGCCGAATCTACTGGAGCAGGTGCGCGGTCAGCGGCGAAGACGAGCCTGGCCCCGTGCCGAGCGGAGCAAGCATGCGACCATGATCAGCGTTTGGTGGCTTTCGGCTCGCGGGGGAGTCCGAGGGTGCGCTCGCCGACGATGTTGCGCTGGATCTCGTTCGTGCCCGCCCAGATCGAGCTCGCTTGGTAGTAGAGCCACGATCGTTGCCACGCGCCGTCGCCCGGGTTCTCCGACGCGCCGCGCCACAGCGGCGCGGTCTCGCCGAGCACGGCCATCGCGGTGTCGTGCAGACGCTTGCTCATCTCCGACCACCACAGCTTGTTGATGCTGCCCTGCGGTCCCGGCTCGAGGCCCTTCGCGGTGCGCGAGATCGAGCGCCAGTTGTGGAGCTGGAACAGCTTCACCTCGACGAACGCCTCGGCGAGTCGCTGCGAGAGCCGGTGGTCGTCGAGCGCGCCGCGTTCGAGGCCCATGCGCCACAGCTCGTCGACGAGCTGCGAGTGGACGACGAGCTGGCGCGGGTTCACGCCGCGTTCGTGCGTGAGCGTCGAGTTCGCGATGCGCCAGCCCTCGTGCTCGGGACCGACGATCCGGTCGTCGGGCACGAAGACGTCGTCGAAGAACACCTCGTTGAACTCGGACTCGTCGGTGATCTGCCGCAGCGGCCGCACCTCGACGCCGCGCGCGTGCATGTCGACGACGAGCGCGGAGATGCCCTGCTGCTTCGGCGCGTCTTGATCGGTGCGCGCGAGGCACCAACCCCAGTCGGCGAACTGCGCGTAGCTCGTCCAGACCTTCTGACCGTTGAGCTTCCAGCCGCCGTCGACCTTCTCGGCGCGCGTGCGCAGGCTCGCGAGGTCGCTGCCGGCTTCCGGCTCGCTGAACAGCTGACACCAGATCTCGGACGCGTCGAGGATGTGCGGGAGCCAGCGCGCCTTCTGCGCGTCGGTGCCGTGCGCGAGGAGCGTCGGGCCCACGAGGTTCACGCCGATGCGGCCGACGAGCTCCGGCGCGCGTGCGCGCGCGAGCTCCTCCGTGACGAGGTAGTGCTCGACGACGCCCGCGCCGCGCCCGCCGTACTCCGCGGGCCACGCGACGCCGACCCATCGGCCGCTCGCGAGCTTCGCCTGCCACTCACGTCCGAACGCGACCTCGTCGGCGAGGTCGTCGAAACGCGGCGGCAAGCCCTTCCCGTACTCCCACGGGAGGTTCGCGCGCAGCCACGAGCGCACCTCGTCGCGCAGCTGCGCCTCTTCAGCCGTCGGCGTCAGGTCCATGCGCGGGTGAGCTTATGGTCGCACTCGCTGCGCTCGCCGCTCCATGATGCGGGATGGGAGTGGGCGAGGTCGCCTGCTCGCTCCGCTCGCGGCTCGACGATTCGGCGTTACTCAGCTCTTCCGTAGCGGATGAGCCTGAGCAGCTCGCTCGAGCAGGTGCCGGGTTTGCGGTCGTAGCCGAAGAGACCGACGTAGCGCGGGCGAGCGCCGCCGATCGGGCTGACGCGGTGGAGCGTGTGCCGGCCCTCGAAGAGCATGAGCGTGCCCGGCGTCATCGGGATCGTCGCGACGCGCGCGTCGGCACCGCCCGCAAGGATCTCGGCGACGTCGTCGTAGCGCTCGTCGTCGAACGTTCGCGTGTTCGGCACGCACTCGAAGTCGCCGCCGGTCTCCGATTCCTGCACCGCGACCGACACGACGAAGTCGGTCTGGTCGTAGTGCCAGGCGAGTGTGTCGCCGTCGTACATCGACGCGAGGTTGAGACCACCGAGTGGATCGTCGTAGCGGAACACCTCGAAGCCGAGCGCGCACGAGAGGAACGCGAGCAGCGCGTCCGACTCGTACAGCGTGCGCAGCACCGCCTCCGGCGGGAAGAGGTCGTACGCGGTCGCGGTCAACCGCGTGTGCGCCCACGTGACGCGCGGATGATCCTCGGTCCAGCCGGCTTCCGGCAGCTCCAGATACGGCGTGCCCTCGACATCGCTGTGATGCCCGCGCGGCCCGAGCGCCTCCGATTCTGCGACCGCGCGCGCGATCGCGTCAGAAGTCAGGAAACCGGGCAGGATCGACACGCCCGACTCGTCGAGCTCGGCGCGACACCGCGCCGCCAGCGAACGCGCGCCGTCGGAGGAGAGGTCGCCGATCGGGTACCGATCGCCGTCGACGAACCCGGGCACGATGAACGACTAGCGCTGGTCGATCGGGACGTACTTCCGCTCGGTCGCGCCGGTGTAGATCTGGCGGGGCCGGCCGAGCTTCGTCTTCGGGCTCTCGTTCGCTTCCTTCCAGTGCGCGATCCAACCGGGCAGCCGGCCCATCGCGAACAGCACCGGGAACATCGCGACCGGGAAGCCCATCGCGCGGTAGATGAGTCCCGAGTAGAAGTCGACGTTCGGGTACAGGCGGCGCTCGATGAAGTAGTCGTCGGTGAGCGCGACCTCTTCGAGCTTCAACGCGATCTCGAGCAGCTCGTCTTTCTTGCCGAGCTCCGAAAGCACGCGATCCGCGGTCTGCTTGATGATGCGCGCCCGCGGGTCGTAGTTCTTGTACACGCGGTGCCCGAATCCGGACAGGCGGAAGTGGTCGTTCGGATCCTTCGCGCGCTTGACGTACTTGTCGACGTCGCCGCCGTCGGCCTGGATGGCCTTGAGCATCTCGATCGCTTCTTGGTTCGCGCCGCCGTGCAACGGACCCCACAGCGCGAGACAGCCGGCGGCGATCGACGCGAAGAGGTTCGCCTCACCGGAGCCGACGATCCGCACCGTCGACGCCGAGCAGTTCTGCTCATGGTCGGCGTGCAGGATCAGCAGCTGCTTGAGCGCGTGCACGATCGTCGGGCTGACTTCGTAGTGCTCCGACGGCACCGCGAACATCATCGTGAGGAAGTTCTCGATCAGGTCGAGCGAGTTGTCGGGGTAGAGGAACGGCTGCCCGATCGACTTCTTGTGGCTGTAGGCCGCGATCGTCGGGAGCTTCGCCATCAGGCGCACGATCGACAGCTGAACCTGCTCGGGATCCTTCGGGTCGTCGCTGTCCTGGTAGAAGGACGAGAGCGCGGCGACGACGGCCGACATGACCGACATCGGTTGCGCGTCCTTCGGGAACCCGTCGAAGAACCGCTTCACGTCCTCGTGCAGGAGCGTGTGCATGCGGATCGAGCGGCTGAACTCGTCGCGCTCGGTGATCGTCGGGAGCTCGCCGTAGATCAGGAGGTACGACGTCTCGAGGAACGACGGCTCCTCGTGATCGGCGAGCTGCTCGATGGGGTAGCCGCGGTAGCGCAGGATGCCTTCGTCGCCGTCGATGAACGTGATCGCGGACTCGGTCGAGCCGGTGTTCATGAAGCCGTAGTCGAGCGTGATCAATCCGGTCGAGCTGCGCAGCTTCGCGATGTCGATCGCGCGCTCGTTCTCGCTGCCGACGACCACCGGGAGCTCGATCTCGCCGCCGCCGTACTTCAGGACTGCGGGGGGTTCGCTCATCGGCCGGCTCCTCGGTTGTCGATCACTCGACTCAGAATCTACCGAGTCCCTGGTCTACCCCACGCGCACGCGCTCCACCGCAAAGATGCCGTTGAGATTGCCCGGGCGGGAGGGCTTTCTGCGAGACTCCGGCCGTGGATTTCGACCTCTCCGACGACCAGCTCGCGTTGCGCGACGCGGCCCGCGATCTGCTCGACGGCATGGCGTCGGCGGAGCAGGTGCGCGCGCACACCGCGGGGTCCGAGCCCTTCGACCGCGCGTTGTGGAGTGCGATGGTCGAGCAGGGTTGGCTCGGTGTGGAACTGCCCGAGGCGCAGGGTGGGCTGGGGCTCGGCACCGTCGAGCTCGCGGTGCTGCTCGAGGAGATCGGTCGTCACGTCGCGCCGGTGCCCTTTCGTTCGACGGCGCTCGCGATCGGGGCGTGTGCACGCGCCGGTCGCGACGGCGCGGTCGACGCGCTGCTCGCGGGTGAGCAGACCGCGTGCATCGCGTGGTCGCGCGCCGCGGACGCGGTGCGCGCCGAATCACACGGAGATGACTGGACGCTGACGGGGCGCGCCGATCCGGTCGTCGACGGCCCCGCGGCCGACGTCGCGATCGTGCCCGCGCTCGCAGCCGACGGGCCGAAGCTGTTCGCGGTGAGCCTCGCCGATCACGGCCGTCCCACGCGCGAGTCCGCGATGGACCTCACGCGTCCGGTCGGCTGGCTGCACCTCGACCGCACGCCCGCGCAGCACCTCGGCGACGCCGACGCCGTCGACGCGCTGCTCGACCGCGGTGCAACCTTCACGGCCGCGGAGATGCTCGGCAGCGCGGCGCGCGTGCTCGAGCTCGCGACCGACTATGCGAAGGAACGCGTGCAGTTCGGTCGTCCGATCGGAAGCTTCCAGGCGGTGAAGCACCGCTGCGCCGACATGCTCGTCGACGTCGAAGGCATGCGCTCGACCGTGTACTGGGCCGCGTGGTGCATCGGTGCCGCCGATGCCGACGCGTCGATCGCGGCGTCGACTGCGAAGACGTGGTGCTCCGACGCGTCGAAGCGCGTGATGGCGTCGGGCCTGCAGGTGCACGGCGGAATCGGCTTCACGTGGGAGCACGACCTGCACTTCTTCCTCAAGCGCGCGCAGCTCGACCAGCTCGCGTTCGGCGACGCGGTGTACCACCGGGCGCGGCTCACGGAGCTCGTGCGACCGCGTGTCGAAGCGGGGACGAGCGTCGTCTGATGGCGATGGAGGTCACCGAGCCCGGACCGGAGACGGTCTGGAACGAATGGGGTCCGCCGGTGCGCGTACGCGTCGACGGTTCGGGCGTGATGATCCTCGCCCGGACGCTCGACGACGCGAGCCCCGTCTACGCGTCCGAGCGCGCCGCGACCGCCGCCGGTTTCGAACGCGTGCCCACGCCGCCCACGTTCACGTTCGTGATGGCGCACTCCGGCACCGTCCCCGACCTCCAACCCGACGGCGGTACCGGGAGTCTGTACGGCTCGCGTGGTGGCGGCGGCTTCACGCGCAAGGGCCTCTACCTCCACGGCGAGCAGCACTTCACGTACCACCGGCAACCGCTCGTGGGCGATGTGCTCGAGGGCCGCATGCGCACGTCGATTCCGGTCGAGCGTCGGGCCCGGCGGGGTCCGATGGAAGTCACCTTCTTCCAGACCGAGTGGCGGCAGCCCGACGGCGGTCCTGTCGTGACCGAGCAGATCGTGTCGCTCTTCTTTCCCGAGGCGTGAACCCGGCGGCCGGACCGGCCGTAACCTCCGCGTATGACCGATTCGGGCGGGAACCCGCGATCGTGACCGAGCTCGCCTCGCTCGGCAGCGACGAGGGCGTGCGCGCGGTTTATCGCGCCCACGGCTCGGAGCTCTACCGCTTCGCGCTCCGGTCACTCGGCGACTCCGGGCTCGCGGAAGAGGCGGTGCAGGAGACGTTCCTGCGCGCCTGGCAGGCCGCCGACCGGTTCGACGAGCGGCTCGGCTCGCTGCGGACGTGGCTCTTCGCGATCGTCCGCAACGTCGTGATCGACCTGAGCCGGGCCCGCGCCGTGCGGCCGAAGCTCGCCGGCGCGCGTGACAACGAGATCGATCTCACGCACGAGCGCAGCGTCGACGAGGCGCTCGACCGGCTCGTGCGGTCGTGGGAAGTCGAAGAGGCGCTGCGCAAGATCGGTGACGAGCACCGCGTCGCGCTCATCGAGGTCCACTACAAGGGGCGCCCGTACGCCGACGTCGCGTGCGATCTCGGCGTGCCGCCCGGCACCGTGAAGAGCCGTGTGTTCTACGGGCTGCGCGCGATGCGGCTCGCGCTCGAGGAGATGGGGTGGGCCGATGGCGACTGAAGCCTGCCGCGACTGGCGCGGTGATCTCGGTCTGGAGGCGCTCGACGCGCTCGACGAGCCCGCGCGCACCGCGCTGCTCGCGCACCTCGACGGCTGCGTCGATTGCCGCCGCGCGCTCGACGAGCTCCGTTCGGTCGCGAACGCGCTCGACCTCGCCGACCTGAGCCGCATCGGCGACGGCGCCGATCTCGCGCCGCCGGGCGAGCTGGGTGACCGCATCCTCGGCCGGCTCCAGTGGGAGCGTGCTGCGCAGAAGAAGCGGCGCCGGCGTTGGGGTTACATCGCGTCGGCGATCGGAACCGCGGCCGCGGTGATCGTCGCGCTCGTGCTCGCGCTCGGCAGCGGCGGCGGTGGTGGCGCCGGCGGCACGGTCGTCGCGCTGCGCTCGTCCGAGCAGGGCGTGCGCGCGCAGGCGGTCCTCTACTCGCAGGACACGGGGACGCGCGTCAGCCTCCGCGTCCACGGCCTCGACGACCACGAGTTCTACTGGCTGTGGGTCACGGGCTCGAACGGCAAGCGCATCGCGGCGGGCAGCTTCTCGCCGTCGAAGGCGAACGAGAACCTGACGATGAGCGCGGCGCTCTCCCGTGGCGCGACGAAGCGGGTATGGGTGACCGACGAGGGGAACAACGTCGTCCTCGACGGTTACGTCACGTCGAGCTGAGCCGCCCGCTCTCGTAGCGTGGTTCGATCGGGCTTGCCCGACGCGAGCAACGGCAGCGCGTCCACGACGACGACGCGCTCGGGCGTCTTGAAGCGCGCGATGCGCTGTTCCTCGAACCATGAACGGCAGGCGTCGACATCGAACGCCGCGTCGCGGCTGACGACGAACGCGCAGACGCGCTCGCCCATCACGCGATCGGGATAGCCGACCGCGACCGCGTGCGAGATCGCGGCGTGGCGTTCGAGCACCGACTCGACCTCCGCGGCGGCGATGTTCTCGCCACCCCGGATGATGACGTCTTTGATGCGGCCGACGATCGTGAGCCATCCCTGCGCGTCGACGGTCGCGAGGTCGCCGGTGCGGAACCAGCCGTCGCGCACCGCCGCGTCGGTGTCGGACTGGTCGAGGTAGCCGGAGAACAACTCGGGACCCTGCACCCACAGCTCGCCGGCCTCGCCCGGTGCGCGCGCCTCGCCCGTGTCGGGATCGCTGACCCGCAACGCGATCGCGCCGATGGCGCGTCCGTCGTGACGACGTGCGTCGCCGACCGCGTCCTCCCCGAGCGACGTCGCCACCGTCGGCGCCTCCGTGGAGCCGTAGGTGCGCTTCACGACGCAGCCGAGGCGCGCGCTCGCTTCCTCGACGAACTCCTCGGTGACCCCGGCGCCCCCGCTCGACACGAGCCGCAGGCTCGCGACGCGCGCCGCGGAGAAGCTCGGTGCCGCCATCAACGAGACGAAGAACGTCGGCGGGCCGATCATGAACGTCACCTGCTCACGCTCGATGAGATCGAGCGCGTGCTCGGGATCCCAGCGCGCCATGAGCACCGTCTTGAAGGGAACGACGCCGGGCAGCGTCACCCCGTTGAGCAGACCCGAGATGTGCGCGAGCGGCGCGGGCATCAGCACCGCGTCGTCGGGGCGCAGGCCGTGCACCTCGGCCATGAGCCGGGCCTTGTAGGCGAGCGACCGTTGGGTGTGGAGCACGCCCTTCGGCGTGCCGCTCGAACCCGAGGTGAACAGCACGGCCGCGAGCGCAGCGGGATCGTCCCAGCGATCGGCGATGGGCGACCGACTCGCGAAGAGCGTGTCGTAGTCGAGCACGTCGCGCGACTCGCGCAGCGGGACGTCGCTCCACGCGACCTGCGCGCGCGGACGCAGGAGTCGCACGAGCGCGGCCGTCTCTTCGAGACCCATCGCGTGATGGATCGGAGCCGCGATCGCGCCGAGTCGCCAGCACGCGCGGTACATCGTGACCGCTTGCGGTGTGTTCGGTGCCTGCCAGGTGACGACGGAACCGGGCTCGACGCCGTTGTCGCGCAATCCGCCGGCGAGCGTCGCGATCGCGGTCGCGGCGAGCGCTTCGTCGTGATCGCTCAGCAGACGGTCGAGCGACGCGATGTCCCACGGACCGTCGAGCCGTGCGTACTCCGCCGCACGCGGGTGCTCGTAGGTGGCTGAAATCACGTTCCCGCCGCGTGGTGGACTGAGGCGTCAGGAGCGGCGAGCGAAGCGAGCGCGACCAGAGATCACCGCCAGCTGGCACCGGACGGCTTCATGCCGTCGAGCAGGTTCTTGCCGATGAAGTTGCGCTGGATCTCGACGGTTCCGGCGCCGATGCAGAGGCCGCGGATGTCGCGGTACGCGCGCTCGACCGGGTACTCGCGCGAGAAGCCGTAGCCGCCGAGCAGCTGGATCGCCTCGTCGCACACGTGCTTCGCCGCCAGGTTCGCGGCGGTCTTCGCCATCGCGGTCTCGAGCGGCGGGGGAGTGCCGTGCGGTCCCGCGAGGTGCAGCGCGCGCTTGAGCAGCAGCCGCGCGCCTTCGAGCTCGACGGTCACGTCGGCGATCTTCCACTGCAGACCCTGGAAGTCGGCGAGCGTGCGCTTCCCGACGGTGCGCTCGTTCATGTAGCCGATCGCGTATTCGAGCGCTCCTTGCGCGGCGCCGACGCACATCGCGGCGTTGCCGCAGCGCTCGTGGTTGATGTGCGCGATGAGCGTCTTGAACGACTCGCTCGACTCCGCGTCGCCCCACACCAGCACGTCGTCGGGTTCGATGCGCACGTCGTCGAACGCGAGCTCCGCCTCGCTCGTGCCGCGCAATCCCATCTTCACGTGCGTGCCCGCGCAGGTGACACCGTCGGCCGCGAGGTCGACGACGACCGCGCCGATGCCCTTCGTGCCTTCGCTGCCGGGGAAGCGGCACCACACCAGGCACGAACACGCCTTGTGCCCGCCGGTCACGTAGTTCTTGTACGCGTTGAGACGGAAGCCGTCGCCGTCGGGCGTGAGCCGCGCGCGCATGTGGTTCACCGCGGAGCCCGCTTCGGATTCCGAGATGCCGATGCAGAACAGACCGTCGCCCGCGGCCGCCGTCGGCAGCCAGCGGTTCTTCAGCGCGTCGTTGCCCAAGTGCTCGATCGCGCGCGGCGGCCCGTTGAACGTGAGCTGGGCGAGGATCGCGCTCGACACATCGACCCGGCCGAGCTCCTCGAGGACGATTGCAGCCTCGATGTCGCCGAGGCCCATGCCGCCGTACTCCTCGCCGATGGTGATGCCGAAGAGGTCGTACTTCTTCAGCGCGTCCCACGACGCCTGCGGGAACTCCTCGGTCTCGTCCCAGTGACGCGCGTTCGGGAGCAGCTCGCGCTCGGCGACGTCGCGGGCGAGCGCGCGCAGCGCGGCCTGGTCGTCGGTCTCGGCGAACGGGTCGGATCCGAGTGCGGGCACGGCGCGGAGGTTACCCAAGCGTGACGGGGCACCCCGTCGTGCGCTTGAATCTACGGGGTTCGAGGATCGGGGGAACTGTGGGGAAGCTCGTGGGGCTCGTCGTCGCGCTCGGCCTCGTGGTCGGCGGTTTGTCGGCCGCGCCGGCCGCCGCCTACCTGACGCCGAACATCTGCTCGCAGCACAGCATCGGAGACTCGCCGAACGCCGGCTTGGTCGACGTGCGCACGTTCGTCCTGCGCTACGACTGCGCGAACCATTTCCTCTCCCTCGAAGCGCTCACGGCCGCGCCGATCCCGTACGCGAGCTCGCAGGTGCTCCTCGTCGCGCAGCTCGACACCGACGGCGATCCGACGGACGGCTGCCAAGGTGCCGACTACCGCGTGTTCCTGCGCGACGAGGAGACGGCGTTTCTGGACGCGGTGTCGCGCACGCCGACCTGTGACCAGAGCACGTGGACGAACGACTACAACGTGCTGGCGGGCGGCCATGCGTTCGCGTCGGACTTCGACATGAGCTGGCCGCTGTCGGAGGTCGGCAACGCGGCGACGGTCCGCGTCTGGGGCGGTCTTGAAGTGGCCAACCTCATGACCGGCGCGAACACGACCGATCGGTTCCCCGACACGGGCTCGACGTTCGCGTCGTGCTACCTCACGCCCGCGCGCGCGTCGATCGCCGGGTATTGGCTCGCGGCCGCGAACGGCGACGTCAGCGGCTTCGGCGACGTCGGCACGTGCCGTGGCGCGACCGACGGTCCGGTCGCGCGTCCGATCGTCGGAGTCGCGTCGACGCCCGATCATCGAGGACTGTGGTCGGTCGCGACCGACGGCGGCATCTTCACGTCCGGCGACGCGCGCTTCTTCGGGTCGACGGGCGCGATCCGCTTGAACCAACCGATCGTCGGCATGGCGCCGACGCCGTCCGGCAACGGCTATTGGTTGGTCGCATCCGACGGTGGGATCTTCTCGTATGGCGACGCGCGCTTCTTCGGGTCGACCGGCGCGATTCGACTCAACCAGCCGATCGTGGGGATGGCGTCGACGCCGTCGGGTCACGGCTATTGGTTGGTCGCGGCGGACGGTGGAATCTTCTCGTTCGGCGACGCGCGGTTCTTCGGTTCGACGGGCGCGATCCGCTTGAGCCGTCCGATCGTCGGCATGACGTCGACGCCGTCGGGCAACGGCTATTGGTTGGTCGCGTCCGATGGTGGGATCTTCTCGTTCGGTGACGCGCACTTCCTCGGCTCGACGGGCGCGCTCCACGTCACGGCGCCGATCGTCGGCATGCGCGCGACCGCGAGTGGCCGCGGGTACCGACTGGTCGCGAACGACGGCAGCGTCTTCGACTTCGGCGACGCCGCGTTCGCCGGTTCCCTCAGCGGCACCGCGCTCCCGCCGGGAGGGATCGTCGGCATCGCGAGCTGACCGCGTCGGGCCTCACCTCCCACCGAACCTGACTACCGTGTCAGGTATCTGCGACGGCGCGCGAGGAGCGGAGATCATGAGCGAGCGTGCGCGAGGCGGGTATCCCGGCGAGCAGCGAGCGTGGCCCGAGCGGCCCGGCGCGCCGACGGCGCGCAAGGAGCGGAGATCATGAGCGACACGACGCTTCCGGTCGAGTGGACGACGGCCCAGCCCTACGGCGCGTGGCGCGCAGCCCTCGAGGCGGGATGTCCGGTCGCCGAGAGCCCCGGTATCTCGATGGGCGGCAGCCTGCCGACCTATCAGGTGCTCGACTGGCAGAACGTCGAGCACGTGCTGCGCGACGTCGAGACGTTCTCGTCGTCGATCAACCGCGAGCACATCGGCGAGTACATGGGCGATCTGATCCTCGCCCTCGACGGCCCCGAGCACCGTAAGTATCGCAACCTCGTCGCCAAGGCGTTCCGCGCGTCGCAGCTCGAGAAGTGGGACGACACCCTCGTGCGCCCGGCGATCGCGCGCCTGCTCGACGAGATCGCGCCGAACGGGCGCGGCGATCTCGTCGCCGACATCACCGCGAAGTACCCGGTGCAGGTGATCTGCGGGATCGTCGGTGTGCCGCTCGAAGACTCCGAGCAGTTCGCGCTCTGGGCCGAGCAGATCAACACCGGTCCGCTCAACCCGCCGGCCGGTCACGCCGCGTCGCAGGCGATGGTCGACTACCTGACGCCGCTCGTCGAGGCGCGCCGCGCCACGCCGTCGGGCGACTTCCTGAGCGATCTCGTCAACACCGAGATCGACGGCGAACGACTCTCCGACAGCAAGATCTACGGCTTCCTGCGACTGCTGCTGCCCGCGGGCGCGGAGACGACGTTCCGCGTGATGGGCAACTGCCTCGTCGCGCTGCTCACGCACCCGGCCGCGTACGAGCAGGTGATGAACGATCGCTCGCTCATGCCCGAGGTGATCGAGGAGACGCTGCGCTGGGAGACGTCGGTGACGATGGTCAGCCGCGTCGCCGCGCGCGACACCGAGATCGGAGGTTGCCCGGTCGCCGCGGGGTCGCCGGTCTCGGTCGTCACCGGGTCGGCGAATCGCGACGCGGCGCGCTTCGACGAGCCGGAGGAGTGGAAGCTCGGCCGGCCCGTGCAGCACCACGTCGCGTTCGGCACGGGTCCGCACCAGTGCCTCGGCATGCACCTCGCGCGGCTCGAGCTGCGCGTCGGCCTCGACACGATCCTCGACCGGCTGCCGAACCTGCGGCTCGACCCGGATGCGGCTGCGCCCGTCATCGAAGGCATGGCGTTCCGGGGGCCGAACCGGTTGCCGGTCCTGTTCGACCCTTCGTAGCGGCGGCTCCGCTTTCTCAGCTTCGGGCCCGGCGCGCCGATTGGACTCTCAGTAGTCCGGGCGGATCCGGGAGGGTGTCGCGATGCGCGCCAAGCGCGAGTGGAAGCAGGTGCGGTCTCCGCACGCGCGCTTCCTCGAGGGCCTCGAGGCCGCCGTCGCTGCCCACCCGTCCGCCTCAGGTCGCGGAGGGGCCAACGCCGACGACGGGAGCCGCACGGCGTCGCCCCGGCTCACCGTCGTCGGCTCCGAACGCGGCAACGTCATCCCGATGCCGAAGCGCCGGCGCGTTCGCGCGCCGCACCCCGGTCCCCGTCGGGGCGGCGCACCCGCGGCCTGATCTCTGCGATCCGCCGGCGCGGCGCGCCGAGCACCGCACTTTGCGACCTTGGATGTCCCTCCCGGGCGCTGAGCGTCGCAAAGTTGAAGGCGAGCGGGTCAGTGTCGCGAGAGTCGATCAGTTGCCGAACATCGTGAGCCACTGCTCGCGCGTCTTGGGGCGGAAGACGATGTTGCGATTGCGGGTCTCGTCGAGGCGGAGCGACGCCTCGGCCGAGTAGCGGTGGCCGGGAAACAGGACCGTGTCGTCGGGGAGCGACGCGAGCGTCTCGATGCTGTCGTAGAGCGCGCCGGGATCGCCGCCGGGAAGGTCGGTGCGGCCGCAGCCGTCGAGGAACAACGTGTCGCCCGAGACCAACCGGCCGTCGACGAGGAAGCACTGACTGCCGGGCGTGTGACCGGGTGTGTGCAGCAGCGTGATCGCGATGTCGCCGACGTTCACGACGTCGCCGCCTCGATGACGCACGAGGTCGCTCTCCGACGCGCCGGTGACGCGCATCACACCGTGTGCCTCCGCGTCGTTCACGTGCACGGGCGCCGACACGTCGAGCGCGAGCAGCTCGCGTACGCCCTCGATCTTCCAACCGCCGAGGTCACCACCGACATGGTCGGGGTGGTAGTGCGTGACGAGCACGCCGGTGAGCTTCATGCCTGCCGCGCCGACGATCTCGACGAGCTCGCTCACGCCGTACGCGGGGTCGATCGCGACGCACTCGCCGCGCTCGCGGTCGCCGATCAGGTAGCAGAAGTTCACCATCTGCTGCGCGATCTGGTCGGCCTGCGCGAAGTCGTGGCCGGCGAGCAGCTGCCGGAAGTAGAAGCGATCGCTCATGCGGCGACCACCTCCGGCGCTCGAGCCCGACGGTTGCCGTCGGTCTCCTGCTGACCGCGCCTGCGGTCTGCGCCGGGCTCGCTCACGAACCCTCCATCCAGGGTGGGCGCAACGCGGCGATCTGCGCGGCGACCGGACACGACTCGTCGTGGGCGCCGCCTAGGTAGCCGGTGCTCATCAGGAACTCCTTGACGATCTCGCCGCCGGTGAAGCGGAACGTCTTCTTGAACAGCTTCACCCAATCGTCGATCGGGCGCGGGTGCTGCCCGTCGATCCATGCGGCGAACGATCCGTGCTCCGCTTGGAGCGCGACGACCGTCGCCGCGTTCGCGATCGCGGCGTCGACCTTGGCGCGGTTGCGGATGATGCCCGCGTCGGCGAGCAGCCGCTCCCGCTCGGCAGCGCCGTAGCCCGCGACGACCGCAGGATCGAAGTCGTCGAACGCGGCACGGAACGCGGCGCGCTTCTTCAACACGGTCAACCACGACAACCCGGCCTGATTGATCTCGAGCACGAGCCGTTCGAAGAGGATCGAGTCGTCGCGCGTCGGGAAGCCGTACTCGGTGTCGTGATACGGGCCGTGCCAGGGGTCGCCCGGTGCCATCTCGCAGTAGGTGCTCATGGGCCGACGCACGATACCGGGCAGGACGTCTACCGTTTCCGCCATGGCGATCTCGTACTACACGTGCCCCTTGTGCGAGGCGACCTGTGGGCTCGAGCTGCACGTCGAGGACCGCGAGGTCACGCTCGTCCGCGGCGACAAGGACGACGTCTTCAGCCACGGCTACCTGTGCCCGAAGGGCACCGCGCTGCGCGCGCTCGAGCGCGATCCCGATCGCTTGCGGCGACCGCAGATCCGCACCGGCAGCGAGTGGCGCGAGGCGAGCTGGGACGCGGCGTTCGAGCTGATCGACGAGAACCTCACGCGCATCGTCGCCGAGCACGGGCCCGACGCGCTCGCGGTGTACCTCGGCAACCCGACCGCGCACAATTTGTCGGGGCTGCTCTACAACCGTCCGCTCCTCCAGGCCGCGCGCACGCGCAACGTGTACTCCGCGAGCACCGTCGACCAGATGCCGAAGCAGGTGTCGGCGGCGATGATGTTCGGCGCGGCGTTGAGCATTCCGGTCCCGGACGTCGACCGCACCGACTACCTGCTCGTGCTCGGCGCGAACCCGTTCGCGTCGAACGGCAGTCTCATGACCGCGCCCGACATCCCCGGTCGTCTGCGCGCGCTGCGCGGGCGCGGCGGCAAGCTCGTCGTCGTCGACCCGCGCCGGTCGAAGACGGCCGAGGAAGCCGACGAGCACTGCTTCATCCGGCCCGGCACCGACGCGCACTTCCTCGCCGCGCTGGTCAACGTGATCTTCGAGGACAACGTCGTCGACCTCGGCACGGTCGCCGACTGGGTGGTCGGCCTCGACGACGTGCGCGCTGTGGTCGCGCCGTTCACGCCCGAGGTCGTTGCGCCCGTGACGGGCATCGAAGCGTCGACGACGCGCCGCATCGCGCACGAGCTCGCGTCCGCGGCGACGGCCGCGGTGTACGGGCGTATCGGCACCTGCACCCAGGAGTTCGGCACGCTCGCGTCGTGGCTCGTCGACGTGCTCAACGTGGTGACGGGCAACCTCGACCGTCCGGGCGGCGCGATGTTCGCGAAGCCCGCGACCACCCCGTCGAGCACAGGCGCGCCGGGCAAGGGGCGGGGCGTGAAGTTCGGTCGCCGGCGCTCACGCGTGCGCGACCTGCCCGAGACGTTCGGCGAGCTGCCGGTCGTGTGCCTCGCCGAGGAGATCGAGACGCCCGGCGACGGGCAGGTGCGTGCGCTCATCACGGTCGCGGGCAATCCGGTCGTGTCGAATCCCGACGCGCGTCGTCTCGACCGCGCGTTCGCGTCGCTCGATTTCCTCGTGAGCATCGACATCTACCGCAACGAGACGACGCGCCACGCGCACGTGATCCTGCCCGCCGAGGGCGCGCTCGCGCGCGGGCACTACGACGTCGCGCTGTACTCGCTCGCGATCCGCAACGTCGCGAACTACTCGCCGCCGGTCTTCGACCTCGAGTCCGGCGAGATGCCGGAGTGGCAGGTCATGCTGCGGCTGGCGGCGATCTGCGCGGGCCAGGGCGCGCACGCCGACGTCGATGCCTTCGACGACATGATCGTCGCCGGCCTCGTGGAGAAGGCGACCGGCCGCAGTGGCAGCAACGTCGAAGGCCGCGACGCCGGCGAGCTGGTCGCAACGCTCGCGCAGCGCCGCGGTCCCGAGCGCGTGCTCGACTTCATGCTGCGCAACGGCGCCTACGGCGACGGCTTCGGTGCAACCGAAGCCGGGCTCTCGCTCGACGTTTTGCTCGCGAACCCGCACGGCGTCGACCTCGGACCTCTGCAACCGCGCGTTCCCGAGTGCCTGCGCACCGAGTCGGGGATGATCGAGCTCGCGCCCGCGCCGATCGTCGCCGACGTCGAGCGACTGCGCGCGTCGCTCGCGGAACATCGTGAGGGCACCCTCGTGCTCGTCGGCCGGCGCGATCTGCGCTCGAACAACTCGTGGATGCACAACGTCGAGGTGCTCGTGAAGGGCAAAGAGCGTTGCACGGTGCACGTGCACCCCGACGACGCCCGCCGCAGTGGCGTCGTCGACGGCGAGTGCGTGG
Organism: Acidimicrobiia bacterium; assembly: GCA_036271555.1. Lineage (NCBI taxonomy): Bacteria > Bacillati > Actinomycetota > Acidimicrobiia > Acidimicrobiia bacterium. The sequence goes on along the minus strand of DATBAK010000066.1, from coordinate 18,613 downwards.
TCGTCGCGTCCGCGACCGGTGAAGTGGAGCTGCACGCGGAAGTGACCGACGCGGTGATGCCCGGCGTCGTCAGCATCCCGCACGGTTGGGGTCACGACGCCGAGGGTGCGCAGCTGCGCGTCGCGCAGCGCCGGCCCGGTGCGAACAGCAACGTCCTCTCGAGCACCGACCGCTTCGATCCGCTCTCCGGGAACGCCGTCCTCAACGGCATCCCGGTGACGCTGACGCCCGCGCCGGCGTAATCGCGGCGCCGCGCCGGCGCCCAGCTAGCCCATCGCGACGATCGGGCTCGGAGGCCGACCGCCACCGAGGCCGCCGAGGAACGCCGCGTCGCCGAATCCGAAGATGCCGCCGTCGGCCGCGACGAAGCGATAGCCCTTGCCGGTCGGCGAGCGGCGCATGCCGACGATCGGGCTCACGAGGTGGATGCCGCCGGTCGACCCGTAGAAGTGCGCGTCGCCGAACGCGAAGATCCCGCCGTCGGAGGCGATCAACCAATAGCCGTGACCGCTCGGCGTCGGTTCCATGCCGACGATCGGTCGATTGAGATGGAGCGCGCCGGTCGACCCGTAGAAGTGCGCGTCGCCGAACGCGAAGATCCCGCCGTCGGACGCGACCAACCAGTAGCCACGGCCGGTCGGGGTCGCCGCCATCGACACGACGGGACGGTTGAGGTGCAGCGCTCCGGTCGATCCGTAGAAGTGTGCGTTCCCGAAGCTGAAGATGCCGCCGTCGGCCGCGACGAACCAGTAGCCGCCGCAATTGCTCGTCGCCGCCATCGACACGACCGGACGGTTGAGCCGCAGCGCGCCGGTCGATCCGTAGAAGTGCGCGTCGCCGAACGTGAAGACGCCGCCGTCGCGGCCGAGCAGCCAGTAGCCGTCGCGATCGGTGCGGCGGGCCATCGACACGATCGGCTGCGCGAGCGTGTGGCCGCCGAGGTCGCCGTGGAAGCCGGCGTTGCCGTACGCGTGCACGCCGCCGGCGGAGTCGACGAGCCAGTACCCGTCGTGCGCGGAGGTCGCGGGCAGGAACTCGCCGGCCACGACGACGCCCTGGTCGGGGAGTGAGTCGACCGGCTGCTCCGGGTCGCGCGGCACGACGCCCGCGTTCCAGATGAGGCGGGGCGCGTCGGCCAGCGCGTGCTCGGAGAAGCTGAGCGCGAGCTCCTTGCCCGAGCCGTACGCCGAGAAGCCCGCGGGGCCGACCGTCGTCCACGTGTTCGGATCGCACGTCGGTGTGGCAACGAGCACACCCTTCGGCACGTTGTTCGGGCCGAACACGCCGGCCGCGAGCACGTCGAACCCGACGCATCCGTTCCCGGGATCGTTGTCGGTGTCGATCTCGATCGCGAGGCTGTCGAAGGCCGCCGGTTGCACGGGCGCGGTGAGTGACACCGCGAGCCGCCAAGTGAGCGACTGGCAGTCGTAGGTGAGTCGATACGACGTCGCGTCGATGGGCGCGTCGCCGGGCGCGTCGCTGTAGTCGCGTTCCCAGCACAACGAGTCGGCGTGCGGACCATCCGCCGCGCGCGTGACCTGCGTCGACGCGAGCGCGTGCACCACCGCGGACGCCGAGCGCGGCATCGCGAACGAACGCGCCGAGGTCGTCGCGCCGAGCGGGGACGCGCCGAGCAACACCGTGGCGATGACGCACGCCACGAGCGGGGCACGGCGCGGGGGCATGCCATCCCACCTTTCGTCGGGCGCCGGCTGGAGGCCCGATATCGAGGTCGCGACTCGCGAGCAACCTACCCGCGCGCCCGCGCCGTCAAGCTGATGCCGGGCGGCTCAGGAGCGCGCGCTCTGCGCGAAAGCGGCCATACCTCTGAGGTAGTCGTCGCAGTTCTGGGTCTTTCCGACCGCAATGTCCTTCGCGTCGATGCCGCCGGGGAACTGCGCGGGCACGTAGTACTCGAAGCCGTCGCCCGCGATCGCGTCGACGATGCCCGCCGCGCAGTCGGCCGCGGGCACCTTCTCGATGTCGAACAGCGCGGCCTCGTTGTCGGGCTGTTCCCAGATCTCGGTGTCGATCGGACCGGGCAGCACGAGCTTCACCTCGACACCCGTGCCGTAGAGGTCGAGGAACATCGCCTCGCTCCAACCGCACATCGCGTATTTCGCGGCGTTGTACGCGGCCTCGTTCGCGATCGGGATGCGACCGCCCATGCTCGACACGAACATGATCATTCCGGAGCCGCGCTCGATCATCTTGGGGAGCAACGCGAGGCTCATGCGGACGGGGGAGTGGAAGTCGACGTCCATGAGCAACGTCACGTCGGCGGGCGTGAGCTTCGTGACCGGCGTGCGCTTCGGCATCGCGGCGTTGTTCACGAGGCCGTCGAGCCCGCCGAACGCGTCCCACGCTTCGAGCGCGACCTCCTCGGCGCGGTCGAGGTCGCCGAGATCGGCGGACCACATGCGCGACTCCGGCGCGTGCTTCCGGCACTCCGCGAGGACGGCCTCGAGCCGGTCCGCGCGCCGCGCCACGATCCCGACCGTCGCGCCCGCGGCCGCGAGTTGCGGCGCGAGCGCGGCGCCGATGCCCGAGGACGCGCCCGTGACGAGGATGCGAGAGCCCGCGATCTTCATGCCGCTCCTCCCGCGACCGCGGCGGCCTTGGTGACCGCGGTCAGCAGGTCTTCGGTCGTGACGCCCATCGTGGCGTCGGCCTGGTGCACGCTCGCGTCGTCCCACACCGATCCGATGCGCTTCCGCAGATCGTCGGCGTCGGCGGTCGAACCGCCGACAAGCGCGGTCGCGACGCGATCGAGCGTGTCGGGCGGGGCGACGTGCATGTCGCCGGCCATCATCGCGGCGACGATCGCTCCCGAGCCGTCGATCGCGAGGCCCGCGCGACACAGCTTCTTGCCCTTGTGGTTCGCGAAGCCGACGCGCGTCCCGGCGGGTGCCTCGGCGCGGAAGCGGTCGGACGAGATGCGCCGCACGCTGTCGTCGGTCGCGATGCGATTCGAGATCTTCACGAGCGCGGCCTGCTCGACGTCGGTGAGTGGCTCGTCGACGAGCTCGATGTCGGCGGCGCGCATCGCGGCGATGAGCGCGTCGCGGAACTCCTCGTACGTCACGTCGCGTCCCGCGACCTCTTGCGCGGTGCAGACGACCTCGCGCATGTCGGAGACGAGCTTGTCCTTGAACTTCTCGTCGGGGATGCGCACGACCTGGAGGTAGAGGTCGATGTTCGGCGGCCGGATGTTCAGGAACCCGCCGACGCTGATGATGCGGCCGAAGTCGCCCGACGACACACCGCCGAGCTTGCGGTCACGCTCCCAGCGCAGGTCCGCGGAGCCGCGGAACGTCACCTCGCCGAGGCCGATGCGGCCGAGCGCGTCGAGCACGATCGGCTTGACCCGCTCGATCTCGGCGTCGAGGTCGTCGTGGCCGGCGCCCTTCGGGAAGAGGACGCCCCACATCAGCGTGCAGCCCGAGTCGTAGAACGCGGTGCCGCCGCCGGCGAACGGACGCCGGATCACCTGCACGCCGAGCTCCGCGCAGCGTTCGAGGTCGAGCGTGTCGTCGACGTCGTCGAACCAGCCGACGTTGAGGTGCGTGCGGCCCCACACGCTCGTCTGCAGCGTCGGCTTGTTCGCCTCCGCGGTCGAGCGCGCGAGCACCGCCATCTGCGCGTTGTTCTCGAACGCGTCGACCGCGCCGAGATCGATGAACCGCCACCGTTCAGTCATGCACACGGCACTTTACGGTGGTGAAGCGCCGCAGCGGCGAGCGGACCGAGCGAGCGCCATCGCGATCTCCCATCCCGCGTCGCGGAGCGGCGAGCGTCGGCGGGTGGGTATCCCGGCCCGCAGCGAGCGCGACCCGTCAGATCCGTTCGCGCGATTCGCGCTCGGCCCATCCGAAGACGCCCTTCGACATCGTCGACGCTTCTGCACGCGCTCGCGCGCCGAACACGTCGGCGCGGACGCGGTGCACACCGGAGTCGTCGGGCGCGGCAAGCGCCGCGAGCTCGGCGAGATGACCGGCGAGTCGCAGCTCTCCGGCCGACGCGAGCTCCGACGCGCGTTGTGCGAGCGCGCTCGCGCCACCTGCGAGCGACGCGAGCTCGCGCGCGAGGTCACCGGCGGGCGCAGGCTTCAGGTGTGCGGGGTTGCCGTCCCACCAACCGCCGTAGAAGCGCCAGATCCCGCGCACGACGAACTCGGGCTCGTCGTAGATCGGTCGGAGATACGGCCGTTCGAGCAGCTCCTGCGGGCCGCGCACCGTGTGCACGATGTCGTCGAGGCGCGCGCCCTCGTTCATCATCGCGAGCGTCTGCTCGAGCAGCGATTCGAGGAGCGCGGCGGAGTCGAGCAGCGCGTGGCGCACGCGATCGGCACCGACGATCGGCAGGCCGTGACCGGGCAGGAGGATCTCGGCGTCGAGCGCGGCCATCTTCCGCATCGCGACCGCCCAGTCCGCCGCGTAGCGCTGCACCTTCTGCGGGTTGCCGCAGTTCGGCGACGCCCACACGAAGAGATCGCCGGTGCACAGCACGCGTCGCTCCGGGATCCACACCCACGTGCCGTCGTCGGTCTCGCCGCGGTCGTGACGCAGCTCGAAGTGCTCGCCGCCGACCTCGATCGAGAGCACGTCGCGGTACGTGAGATCGGGATAGCGGTACTCGACCGGCCACTGCAGCGCCGGCAGACCGAACTGCCGGCGATTGACGATCGCGTTGTACTCGGCCGTGCGCACGTAGCGCTCGAAGCGCGGCCCGATGAGCTCGTGCGCGATGACGCGCGGTGGTCGCCAGTCGTGTGCGCGCGCCTCCTCCTCGTAGAGCTCGACGCCGAAGACGTGGTCGATGTGACCGTGCGTGAAGATCGCGGTGTCGAGTCGCGCGTCCGACCAGTTGCGCACCGATGCGTGCACGAGCGCGGCGTGGAAGACGCCGCTCGTGTCGACGACGACGAGACCGTCCGCGGTCGAGAACACCGCGGAGTTCGCGAACGCCTGCACGAAGGCCACGCCCGGCTGTACCTCCGCGAGCTCGCCCGCGCCGCGGAACGGATGGTGCTCCTCGATGGGCAGCTCGCCCGTGAAGAGCCGGTCGGCGGTGAGGAGCAGGTCGTCGGGCATGGCCGAAGTCTGCATCGTCTGGTCGGGCTCGCAAGCTTCGCCCTCCTCGACGCCTCACGCGACAAGTCGGGCGGGCCACAGAGCGACCCGCGCCTCGGATGGTTGCTGCGCGAAATGGAAACGTGTTCTACTTTCGTGATGGCGTCGAATCCTGCGAGTGGGGCTGAGTCCGCGCCCGCGCCGACCGCGCTCGCGCGCAGCCAGGCCGCGCGCCGGCGCCGCGTCCTCGATGCGACGCTCGAGCTCGCGGCCGGCGGTGGGTTCGACGCGGTGCAGATGCGCGATGTCGCCGCGGCCGCGGACGTCGCGCTCGGCACGTTGTACCGCTACTTCTCCTCGAAGGAGCGGTTGCTGCTCGAGGCGATGGTGGAGCAACAGGAAGACCTGCGCGCGTACCTCGAGAAGCACCCCGCGCCCGGCGCGAACGCGGTCGAGCGCGTCGTGAACGTGCTCAGTCGCGCGAACGCGTCGTTGCGTCGCTATCCCGACGTCACCGCGGCAATGGTGCGCGCGTTCGGCGCGTCGAGGTCGGAGGACGCCGACATCGTCGAGCGCGTGAGCGTGATCATGACGCAGATCATCACCGGCGCGATCGGTGCCCAGAGCGAGCGCGACCGGCGCATCGCCCGCGTGCTGCAGCAGGTGTGGCTGTCGTCGCTCGTCGGCTGGGTCGGCGGCGTCGATCCTGCGAAGCGCGTCGACGAGGACTTGGACGCGGCTGCGAGGCTGCTCTTATCGTCGGGCTCGCAAGCTTCGCCCGACTGACGCCTCAGACCCCGGTCGAGGGCGCGCCGCTCGCTCTGCTCGCGCGCTGTTGCCGGAACGTTTGTTGGCCGCTTGCTCAGTTCCCGCCACGACGGGCGGGTTGCTTCGCGGACCGCCCGACTTGCCGACTGAGGCGTCCGGGGAGGGCGAAGCTTGCGAGCCCGACCAGAAAGCGTATCTACTTCGCGTCATGGAGCCGCATTACAACTTCGCCGACCTGTTCGAGATCGCGGCCGACAAGGTGCCCGACCGCGTTGCGATCATCGACCACAAGCGACGGGTCACGTACCGCGAGCTCGACGAGCGGACGAACCGGCTCGCCCACGCGATGCAGGACGGGGGCGTGCAAGCCGGCGACCACGTCGGCATCGACGCGACGAACTGCATCGAATGGCCCGAGGCCGCGCTCGCGCTCTACAAGCTGCGCGCGGTGCCGGTGAACGTCAACTTCCGCTACGTCGAGGAAGAGCTGCGGTACCTCTTCGAGAACTCCGACATCGTCGGCATCGTCTACATGCGCGAGTACGGCCCGGTGATCGCGAAGGCGCGCGACGCGCAACCGATGCTCACGCGCTTCTGGCGCATCGAGGACGAGAGTGGCGCCGACGACTCCGCGCTGAACGCCGTCGAGTTCGAGGACGCGATCGCTTCCGGGTCGCCCGAGCGCGACTGGCCCGAGCGGTCGAACGACGACATCTACCTCCTCTACACCGGCGGCACGACCGGCATGCCGAAGGGCGTGATGTGGCGCCAGGAGGACGTGTACTACGCGCTCGCCGGCGGCATCGACACGTTCACGAACGAGAAGGTCACGTCGCCCTACGCCGCGTCGGAGCGCATCAATCCCGACTTCGCGCTCGTGTCGCACCCGAGCCCGCCGCTCATGCACGGCGCGGGTCAGTTCGCGACCTTCCGCATGCTGTTCGAGGGTGGCACGCTCGTGTACCGGCCGAGCTTCGACGCGGAAGACGTGTTGCGTTCGATCGAGCGCGAGAAGATCAACGTGTTGATGGTGACGGGCGACGCGATGGCGCGCCCGCTGGCCGACGCGCTCGAGCGGTTGCAGGGTCAGATCGACTTGTCGTCGCTGCTGTCGTTCGGCAGCACGGCGGCGATCTTCTCGCAGACGGTGAAGGAGCAGTTGCGCGCGCTGCTCGGCCCGAACCTCGTGATGACCGACGCGATCGGCTCCACCGAGACCGGCATGAACGGCATCCGTGTCGTGCAGGACGGCGACGCGCCGAAGGAAGGCATCACGACGGTGCTCGCGTCGGCCGACACGACCGTGCTCGACGACGACCTGCAACCCGTCGCCCCCGGCTCCGGCACGGTCGGTCGCCTCGCGCGCGGCGGCAACATCCCGCTCGGCTACTACAAGGATCCCGAGAAGTCCGCGGCGACGTTCATCACCGACTCGGAAGGTCGACGCTGGTCGATCCCCGGCGACTTCGCGACGGTGGAGGCCGACGGTCGCATCACGCTGATGGGGCGCGGGTCGGTCTCGATCAACTCGGGCGGCGAGAAGGTCTTTCCCGAAGAGGTCGAGGGCGCGCTCAAGGCGCACCCCGACGTGTTCGACGTGCTCGTCGTCGGCGTGCCCGACGACCGTTGGGGAGAGCGTGTGACCGCAGTGATACAGCCGCGTGAGGGCCGCACGCCCGCGCTCGAAGATCTGGTCGCGCACTGTCGCGGCAAGGTCGCGAGCTACAAGATTCCGCGGCAGGTCTTTCTGGTCGAAATCGTGCCGAGACTCCCGAACGGAAAGCCCGATTACCCGAAGGCGAAGGCGACCGCGCTGCAACTCGTCGCGTCGGACGGCTAGCGTCGCCGCTCGTTGCGCTCCAGCCCGCGCAACCTGAGAGGCGGCCGGCTCAACCGCGCGGCCGCCGTTCCGATGATGACGTCGATGAACCGTCTGCTGCGCCCCCTCCTCGTTTGCCTCCTCGGCCTCGCGCTCGCGGTGCCGTTCGCCGCGATCGCGGTCTCACCCGCGGCCGCGTCGACGACGTCGCAGACGCCGGTGATGGGTCCGAACCTGCTCACCGCCGCGCAGCTGACGGCGTGGTACGACTCCGTCGGTCACGGCGCGCCGAACCTGCCGACGCTGCCCGGCGGAGTGGAGCAGCTCGCGCAGACCTTCATCGACCAAGGTCGACTGCAGGGTGTGCGCGGCGACATCGCGTTCGCGCAGTCGATGCTCGAGACCGGTTGGCTCACCTTCCCGAGCTACGGACAGATCCGCGGCAGCTTCAACAACTTCGCGGGTCTGTACGCGTACGACGGGCGGCGGCACGGCACCACCTGCGCCGACGAGAAGAAGTACGAGCCGACGCTTCCGTCGCGATGCTTCGCGACGCCCGCGGCCGGTGTCGCCGCGCAGCTCACGCTGCTGCGCGGCTACGCGGACCCGACGACGCGCGGCATGGGCCTCTCGCCGAGCCCGCCGAGCGACCGCATCGGTGTCGCGCCCATCTGGGAGGACTTCGGCGGTCAGAGCGGCGAGGCGATCTGGGCCTCGGCGCCGTACTACGGACTGCGCGTGCTGCAGCTCTACTCCGAGGCGCTCGTCCACAGCGGCGCGCGTTCCGCGTGCCTGCCGTACTCGCCGAACCTGCCCGGTCAGGTCTCGGGGAGCGGCTACTGGGTCGTCACGGCGAACGGCTCGATCTACTCGTTCGGCAACGCCGCGTATCACGGCGGCATGGCCGGCCATCACCTCAACGCGCCGATCACCGGCGCGGAGGCGACCGCGACCGGCAACGGCTACTGGCAGCTCGGTCGCGACGGCGGCATCTTCTCGTTCGGTGACGCGACGTTCCACGGCTCGACCGGTGGCATCCACCTGAACAAGCCCGTCAACGGCATGGAGCGCACGACGTCCGGTCACGGCTACTGGCTCGTCGCCGACGACGGCGGCATCTTCTCGTTCGGTGACGCCGCGTTCCACGGTTCGACCGGTGCGATCCACCTGAACAAGCCGGTCATCGGCATGGAGCGCACCGCGTCGGGTCACGGCTACTGGCTCGTGGCCTCCGACGGCGGCATCTTCTCGTTCGGTGATGCGCACTTCTACGGATCGACGGGCGCGGCGAACCTCCCGTCGCCGATCGTCGGAATGCAGCGCACGCCCGACGGCAAGGGCTACTGGATGCTGCGGGCCGACGGCGCGATCTATGCCTTCGGCGACGCGCAGAACTACGGCAGCGTCGTCGGCTGTGCGAACTACCACGGCGCCCGTTCGCTGCTCGTGAGCCCCGACGGCAAGGGCTACTGGATCGAGACCAACGACGGCAGCGTCATCGCGCTCGGCGACGCCCGCAAGCTCGGCATGCCGGCCTCGATCACCGCCGCACCCGTCGGACTCATGCTCGCGCACTGAGTTTTCTGGTCGGGCTCGCAAGCTTCGCCCTCCTCGACGCCTCAGTCGCCGGTTCGGACGGGCCGCACCGCGACCCGTCCGTTCTGGTGGGAGCGTCTGAGTTTTCTGGTCGGGCTCGCAAGCTTCGCCCGCGATCATCAATAGTGGCGTTGGAGCTCGTTCGCGTAGTGGAGTCCGAGGGTCGCTGCGTGCTCCGCGAGCCAGTCGGTGATGCGCGTCGGCGCGGTGTCAGCGCCGTCGGTGTCGGCGAGACCGTCGGCCATCGCGTGGTACTCGTCGCGCGTGAGGAGCACGTCGCGCAGCATGCGATTCAACACGGACGAGATCGGCGGCAGGAACGCGCCCGGGATCCGCACGACGCGCGCGCGGCTGCCGACCGCGTCGCGCACCGCGAGCACGAGCTCGGTGAATGTCGGCCGGTCGGGTCCGACCGCGTCGACGATGCGATCGTCGACGTCGAGTGCCGACGCCAGCGCGAGATCGGCGAGGTCGTCGACATGGATCGGTCGGATGCGGTAGTGGCCGTCGCCGCCGACCGCGAAGACCGGCAGCCGGCGCAGCAACCAGGCGATGTTGTTCACCAGCACGCCGTTGCCTCCGAACAGGATCGCAGGCCGCAGAATCGTGTACCCGACGCCGGTCTCGGCGAGCGCCCGCTCGACCAACGCCTTGCCCCGGAAGTACGGATACGGCGAGTCGATCGACGGATTCGTGATGCTCACGTGCACGATGCGCTGTACGCCGGCCTGACGCGCCGCGTGGAACAACGCGCGGGAGTTCTCGATCGCGAGCGCATGGTCGGTGCGGCCGTGCGCGAACCGCACCCAGTACGTGTTGTAGAGGGTCGTCGCGCCGTCGAGCGCGCGTACGAGACCCGGCAGGTCGGCAAAGTCGAGCGACCGCACGTCGATCGGTGACCCGAGTGGCGCCCGGTCCGAGTGGCCGGTGAGCGTGCGCACCGCGCGACCCTGCGCCAGGAGCCGGTTCGCGATGGCACTGCCGCTGTACGAGAACGCGCCGGTCACGACGTCGAGCCCGGTATCGGTGCGGCGGTGGGCAGTGGTGGCGACGTGCGGAGTCATCGATCCTCCTCGGACGCGGGCATTGCGGTGAACGCGGCCGCGAAACGCGCCGCATGGTCGAAGAGTGAGCGCGCAGGCGCGCGGTCGTCGTCGAGGTGGCTCAGCATCTCCATGCCGAGGTAGAGCGCGACGACCGCGTACGCCGCGTCCTCGACGGGCAGCAGCGCGGCGAACGGCGACGCGGCGAGCGCGTCGACGATGCGATCACGCGCGAACGTGCGCCAGGGTGCGAGGCGTTGCGCGACCTGCGCGCCGAGCTCGGGTGATGTCGCCGCGCCCGCGATCATCTCCACGAGCACGGTGACGTAGCCCTCGTCGAGGTCCTCGCGGAAGATCTCGCCCGCGACCGCGACCAGCTCGCGTGGGTCGTGCACGCCGTCAACCGCCGCGGAGTAGCGCGCGAGCCGGCGCGCGCTCACCTCGTCGAGCGCGGCGAGCAGCAGTTCGGCGACGGAGCCGAAGTGGTAGAAGACGAGGCTCTGATTGACGCCCGCGCGTCCCGCGATCGCGCGAGCGCTGGCACCGCCGAAGCCGTCGTGGCGCAGGCTCTCGATGGCTCCGTCGACGAGCGCCTGGCGGGTCGCGTGGGTGGCCGGCGTCCGCTCCATCGGCCGGCTCACCCGTCCTGCCTTCGCCATCCCGGCTCCGATCCGCCGCCTTCTTGAGCAGTTGCTCAAATCATACGCTCGATCGGCGCACCGATCGAATCGAGCCTGGTGGCGGGCAGGCGTGGATAGAGTCGACCGCAGCAGCACCACCCACGGGGAGCTCGGGGAAGCCGGGCTGAGAGGGTGACCGCGTGCCGGCCGAGCCGGCGCATCGTCACCGACCCCTCGAACCTGCTCCGGGTAATGCCGGCGGAGGGAGGGACATGAGTCGGGCCGACGAGCCGTCGGCGTGCACCGCGATCGTGCTCGCGGGCGGTGACCGCGCGCCGGCGTCGCTGCGCGCGCGGCTCCCGCACGCCGATCTCGTGATCGCCGCCGACGGTGGGCTCGCGCAGGCCGCTGCGCTGGGGCTCACGGTCGACGTCGTGGTCGGCGACTTCGATTCCGTGAAGCCCGACGACCTCGCCGCGGCGGAGGACGCCGGCGCGCGCGTCGAGCGCCACCCTGCGGCGAAGGAGCACACCGACCTCGAGCTGGCGCTGATCGCGGCGCGCGATCGCGCTGCGACGCGCGTGGTCGTCGTTGGGGCGTGGGGTGGTCGCGTCGACCACGAGCTCGCCAACCTCTTGCTGCTCGGCTCTGACGACTACGCGTCGCTCGCGCTCGAGGCGATCGACGCGCGCGGCCGCGTGATCGCGGTGCGCGACACGTGCGAGATCACGGGCGCGCCCGGCGATCTCGTCACGCTGCTCGCGGTCGGCGGCGCGGCGAAGGGCGTCCGCACGACGGGCCTGCGCTACCCGCTGCACGGCGAGACGCTCGCGCCGGGCTCCAGCCGCGGCGTGAGCAACGAGCTCGTCGAAACCGTCGCGACCGTCTCTGTGGCCACCGGCGTCGTGCTCGTGGTCGCGCCCGATACAGGAGTCGTGTGATCATGCGTCGCCTTCTGATTCTCGCGATCGCGGTGACCCTCGTGCTCGCCGCGTGCGGCAGCCGCGCGTCGTCGACATCGAGCGGCGGATCGGGCCCGCAGACGATCACGCTCCTCACGCACGACGCGTTCGCGGTGTCGAAGCCGGTGCTCGCGTCGTTCACCGCGCAGACCGGCATCAAGGTGAAATTGCTGAAGGGCGGCGACGCCGGCGCGGAGCTGAACCAGGCGATCCTCACGAAGGGCGATCCGATCGCCGACGTGATGTACGGCACCGACAACACGTTCCTCTCGCGCGCCGTCGACGCCGGGATCCTCGAGCCGTACACCGCGAAGGGTCTCGCCCTCGTGCCGCAGAAGTACCAGCTCGACCCGACGCACCGGATGACGCCGATCGACTACGGCGACGTGTGCGTGAACTACGACGAGAAGTGGTTCGGCGACCACCACGTCGCGCCGCCGATTTCGCTCGCGGATCTCACGAAGCCCGCGTACAAGGGCCTCACCGTCGTCGAGAACCCGTCGACGTCGTCGACCGGGCTCGTGTTCCTGCTCGCGACCGTCGCGAAGTTCGGCACCGACGGATGGCAGCAGTACTGGAAGGACTTGAAGGCGAACCGAGTGCTCGTCGAGGCGTCGTGGGACGCCGCGTACGACGGTTCCTTCACGGCGGGCGGCGGGAACGGCACGCGTCCGATCGTGGTGTCGTACGGCTCGAGCCCGCCGGCCGACGTCGTCTACTCGAGCCCGAAGAAGTCGAAGCCGTCGGTCGGCGTCGTCACCGACGGATGCTTCCTGCAGGTCGAGCTCGCGGGCATCTTGAAGGGCACGCACCACCTCGAGGCCGCGCAGAAGCTCGTCGACTTCCTGCTGTCGGAGAAGTTCCAGGCCGACATGCCGCTGCAGATGTACGTGTACCCGACTCGGCGCGGCACGCCGTTGCCGAAGGTGTTCACCGACTTCGCGGTGATCCCGTCGCACCCGCTGACGTTGGCGCCGGCGACGATCAGTGCGCACCGTGACGCGTGGATCGAGCAGTGGAACCGGATCGTTCTGCACTGATCCGCGGCCGATTCGCGCGTGGCGGGCTCGTCGTCGTGCCGCTCGCGTTCCTCGGCGCGTTCTTTGCGTACCCGCTCGTCGCGATCCTCGGGCGCGGGTTGGTGCCGCGCGGTCACGTCGACTTCGCCGCCATCGGCGACGTCCTTTCCGATCCGACGTTGCGCGAGGTCGCGTGGTTCACGTTGTGGGAGGCGGTGATCTCGACCGCGCTCACGCTGATCGTCGGGCTGCCCGCGGCGTTCGTGCTCGCCCGCTTCGCGTTCCCGGGTCGGCGGCTCGTGCGCTCGCTCGTCGTCGTGCCGTTCGTCCTGCCGACGGTCGTCGCGGCGGCGGCGTTCCAGGCGCTCCTCGGACCGGGCGGACCGCTCGCGGGCCTGCACCTGCTGCCCGGCGTCGCGGCGATCCTGATCGCGCACGTGTTCTTCAACGTCGCCGTCGTCGTGCGCATCGTCGGCACGATGTGGGAGAACCTCGATCCGTCGCGCGAGGAAGCGGCACGGATGCTCGGCGCGTCCCGGTTGCGCGCGTTCCGGCACGTGACCCTGCCGCTGCTCGCGCCCGCGATCGTCGCCGCCGCGTCGATCGTGTTCCTGTTCACGTTCTCGTCGTTCGGGATCGTGCTGCTGCTCGGCGGTCCGGCGCGGTCGACGCTCGAGACCGAGATCTACCTGCGCACGACCGAGTTCCTCGACCTCCGGCACGCCGCCGCGCTCGCGATCGTGCAGATCGTCACCGTCGTGGGCGCGCTGCTCGTGCTCACGCGCGTGCAGGAACGGATGGCGGTGGGGCAGCGGCAGGTGTCGGCACACGACACCGCGCGCCCGCCGCGCGGCGCGGGTGCGCGCGCGTTCCTCGGCGGCACGCTCGCGGTGCTCGCGCTGTTGCTCGGCGCGCCGCTCGCCATGCTCGTCGCCCGCTCGTTCTCGGGTGGCTCCGGCGGCCCGAGCCTCGCCGCGTACCGAAGCCTGTCGCAGCCGGGCTCGGCGCTGTTCGTCGCGCCGTCGGACGCGATCCGCAACTCGCTGTTGTTCGCGTTGCTCGCGACCTTGATCGCGCTCGTCGTCGGCGGTGCGGCGGCGTTCGCCCTCGCGCCCCGCCGTACCGGCGGCCGGCGCGCGCTCGACATCCTGTTGATGCTCCCGCTCGGCACGTCGGCCGTGACGATCGGCTTCGGCTTCCTCATCGCGCTCGATCGACCGCCACTCGACCTGCGATCGAGCCCGCTCCTCATCCCGCTCGCGCACGCGGTGGTGGCGATCCCGTTCGTCGTGCGCACGGTCGTGCCCGCGCTGCGCTCGATCGACCCGCGCCTGCGCGAGGCGGCGGCGACGATGGGCGCGTCGCCCGCGCGCGTCGCGCGTGAGGTCGACTTCCCGATCGTCGGGCGCGCGTTCGTCGTCGCCGCGGGCTTCGCGGCGGCGGTCTCGCTCGGCGACTTCGGCGCGACCGCGTTCATCGCGCGCCCGAACACGCCGACGGTGCCGATCGCGATCTTCCGATTGCTGAGCCTGCCCGGTTCGCTCAACTTCGACCGCGCGATGGCGCTGAGCACGGTGCTCATGCTGCTCACCGCGCTCGTCGTCGTCGGCCTCGAACGCCTGCGCCTCGGCGCGCTGGCCGAGTTCTGACCGTGCTGGAGATGGACGACGTCTCGGTGGTGCTCGGTGGGAAGCGCATCCTCGACGGGGTGAGCCTCACCCTCGCCGCCGCGGAGACGGTCGCGCTGCTCGGGCCGAGTGGGAGCGGCAAGAGCACGCTGCTGCGCGCGGTCGCGGGCCTCGAGCGGCTCGACGGTGGCCGCATCTCCTTCGGCGGCGACGATCTTGCCGACATCCCACCGCACCGGCGCGGCTTCGGCCTCATGTTCCAGGACGGCGCGCTGTTCCCGCACCGCGACGTGCGTGGCAACGTGGAGTTCGGTCTGCGCATGGCGGGCATGGCTGCGTCGGAGCGAACCGCCGTCGTCGACGACGCGCTCGCGCTCGTCGGTCTCGATGGATTCGCGGACCGGCGGGTCGCGAAGCTCTCGGGCGGTGAGCAGCAGCGGGTCGCGCTCGCGCGCACCCTCGCTCCGAAGCCGCGTTTGCTCATGCTCGACGAGCCGCTGGGCTCACTCGACCGGCTGCTGCACGACCGTCTCGTCGACGATCTGCGGGCGCTGCT
This sequence comes from Acidimicrobiia bacterium, assembly GCA_036271555.1. Lineage (NCBI taxonomy): Bacteria > Bacillati > Actinomycetota > Acidimicrobiia > Acidimicrobiia bacterium. The sequence continues at coordinate 3,530 of DATBAK010000066.1, read as the reverse complement.
GCGCGCGTCCGCGCTGCCGACGCTCGTCGTCACGCACGATCACGACGAAGCCCGCGCGCTCGCCGATCGTGTCGCGCTGCTCCGCGACGGCCGCATCGTGCAGCAGGGTCCGCTCGCCGAGATCGAGCAGCACCCGGTCGACGAGTGGGTGGCGCGCTTCCTCGGCCGCCCACTCGCTTAGCTCCGGCGTCGCCCGCTCCGCATTGCGCCGAACAGACCGACCGCGCTCGCCGGGAGCGCCGTCACCACCACGATCGGGGCCGCGAGGAGCACGAAGCCCGCGCCGATGTTCGCGCCGTCGACGGCCGCACTGAACACTCGACCGCCCCATCCGACGAACGCGCCGAGCGCGGCCAGCGGGAACAGGGCGAGCCGCCAGGTGCTCGGCAGGCGGTGGTCGCGCCGCGCCGACCAGAGGGCGAATGCGCACGTTCCCAACGCCGCGATCGCGAGCAGCCCGCCGACCGTCACCGCGACCGACGGAACGTCGGGCGCGCGCCACGTGTAGTCCGAGCCGTTGGACTCCGAGAGGTCGCCGACGATCCACCACGTGGCGATCGGCGTCGCGGCCAGCACGGTGATCGCGCTGAGCACGAGGAGTCGCGTGCCCGAACGCCTCTCCGACCCGGATGGGAGCGCGCGACCGATGTGGTCGTCACTCCCCATCGTCAGCGCGAACGCCGGCGCGTCGCGCCGCTAGTTGCCCGACGGCGGCGCGGGCGGCGGGGGCGGCGACTGGTCGTGCGGCGGCGCGATGTCGGACGCGTCGTTGGCCGACGCCGGCGCCTCGTTCGTGAGGAAGCTCCAGAACGCGTCGACCCGGCGCCCGTACTCGGCGTCGCCGAGTTGCTTCGACTTCCACTGCTCGGTGATGCCGATCATCTCGAGCGCGAGATGCTCCGACGCCTTCGGGACCTCGCGTTGCCAGTTGCAGATCGGGCACATCAGCATGCGCTTCTTCGAGATCGGGATCACCGGAATGAAGAAGAGCGAGAAGTAACGCGTCACGATGAGGTAGACGAGCACGACCTCGTTGTGGCAACGCGGGCAGCTGGCCGCGACGCAGCCGCCGTGTTGCTTTGCCCGGCGGCGCATCCCGAAGATGATGATCGGCATGAGCCGTATCCTACGAGGATGCCGGGTGGGCAACGGAACGGCCCCGACGACGAGCATGCAGGTCTCGTCGAGTATCTGAGGTCGGTGGGCATCGCCGACGACGACATCGCGGCGAACGAGGGCGTGCTCCTCAGCCTCGCCTCGCGACGCGTGCTGTTCGGCGACGAGCCGCGGATGACGGTCGACGAGGTCGCCGACGCCGCCGGCTGTGACGCCGAGCTCGTGCGTCGCGTGCGGCTCGCTGCGGGGTTGCCCGATCCGGGCGCTGCGCCCGCGTGCAGCCGCCTCGAGGTCGTCGTCATGCAGTCGTTCCTGCTCGGCGTCGACGCGATCGGCGAGAACGAGACCCTGCAGTTCACGCGCGTGCTCGGCAACGCGACCGCGGGGCTCGCCGAGGCCGCGCTCGCGACGTTCGCGAGCAACCGCCAGGCGTCGCTCGTCGAAGAGGGTGAGTCGCTCGCGGGCATCGCGCGCGCCGGCGCGGAGGCGACGGTCGCGCTCCTGTCGGTCGCGCCCGTGCTCGACGTCCTGTTGCGGTTGCACTTCGAAGCCGCGAGCACCGGTCGTTTCTCGAGCCAGGAACCCGCGCCGCGCATGTCGCTCTCGGTTGCGTTCGTCGACCTCGTCGAGTCGACTCGGTTGACGCTCGCCTTGCCCGAACGCGAGCTGTCGGCCGCGCTCAGCGACTTCGAGCGCGACGCGTCCGATGTTGTCGTCGCCTCGGGTGGACGGGTCGTCAAGCGCATCGGCGACGCCGTCATGTTCGTGGCATCCGATGCGGCGCAGGCGTGCCGGGCCGCGACGACAATCCTGGATCGCGTTGCCGCGCACCCACAGCTTCATGCGGCCCGCGCCGCGGTCGCGGCGGGCGACGTGCTGCCGCGCGACGGCGACTACTTCGGCGCGCCCGTGAACCTCGCGGCGCGCGCCGTGCCGATCGCGGAACCGGGGGCGATCGTGGTGACGCGCGAAGTCCGTGACGCGCTGCCGGCGCACGACTGGCACGTCGTCGACCTCGGCGCGCACTCGCTCAAGGGCTTCGACGACCCGGTGGAGCTGTTCGCGATCTCGCCGACGAGCTGACCGCCCTTCGGGCGATCGCGCGGGATCCCGCGCCGGTTCGAGGCGTCAGGAGCGGCGAGCAGCCGCGGGTCGGGTATTCCGGCCCGCAGCGAGCGCGACCATCAGGACAGCCCGCGGGCGAGCACGCCGTCGACCACGAGGTCGTCGATCTCGGCGGGCGTGAAGCCCCAGTCGCCGAGCGCGGCGTCGGTGTCGGTGCCCGCGGCGACGGCCGAGCGCGTCACCTCCATCGGCGTGCGGTCGAAGCGGGGTGCGGGCGCAGGATGCGCGGCCCCTTCGACGTCGATGAACGTGTTGCGCGCGACGTTGTGCGGGTGCGATCGCGCTTCGGTCATCGTGAGCACCGGCGCGAAGCACACCTCGTGCCCGTCGAACACCGCGCACCAATCGGCGCGCGTCTTCGTCTTGAACACCTCGGCGAACTTCACCTTGAGCTCGGGCCAGCGTTCGCGGTCCATCTGCGACTCGGGCCCGAGATCCGCAACACCCATGAGCGAGATGAGGTTCGCGTAGAACTTCGGCTCGTACGCGCCGACCGAGATCCACTCGCCGTCGCTCGTCTCGTACACGTTGTAGAAGTGCGCGCCGCCGTCGGGGAAGTTCGTGCCGCGCGGGCCCCACGTGCCCATCGAGTCGAGCCCGACGAACACGTTCAGCAGCTGCGCGCTGCCGTCGACCATCGCGGCGTCGATCACCTGACCCTCGCCGGAACGCGCCCGTTCGAGCAGCGCGGCGAGGATGCCCGACACGAGCAGCGCGCCGCCACCACCGAAGTCGGCGATGAGGTTGATCGGGAACACCGGTGGTCCACCCGCGGATCCGAACGACGCCAACGCGCCGGCGAGCGCGATGTAGTTGATGTCGTGGCCGACGTCGTTCGCGAACGGGCCGTCCTGACCCCAACCCGTCATGCGGCCGTAGACGAGGCGCGGGTTACGCGCGCGACACGCGTCGGGACCGATGCCGAGCCGTTCGGCGACGCCGGGCCGGAAGCCTTCGATGAGCACGTCGGCCTGCTCGCACAATCGCAGCACGATCTCGGCGGCACCCGGTGCCTTGAGGTCGATCGCCGCGCTGCGCCGGCCGCGGTCGAGCACCGAGTATGGCGACACGAAGCTCTGCCCGCCGACGGTCGCGCCGTTCGGCGCGTCGCTCGCGCGGTCGAGGCGCAGCACCTCGGCGCCGAGGTCGGCGAGCAACATGCCCGCGAACTGCATCGGCCCGATGTTCGGGATCTCGATGACCTTCACGCCCTCGAGCGGACCCATGCGACGCGCTCCTTCAGCTCGTGAGCCCGAAGACCCGCTCGGCGTTCTCGCGCAGGAACTTCG
>DATBAK010000065.1 GCA_036271555.1 Acidimicrobiia bacterium | reverse complement strand
ACCGACCGACACGGCAACCGCAGCGAACCCGAATCGCCGACGCCGACGGTCGCGGACGACGTGCGCGCCGTCATCGAGCTCATCAATCGGAATCGGACTACGCGGCTTCGCGCACGATCGCGTGGGCCAACTCGAGCAGGTCGTCCTCGTCGCCGGTGACCTTCATCACGAAGTTGGCGACGAGGTTGGTCAACGCTGCGACCTTCGCCGCGTCGACGCCTTCGAACACGCCGCGGCCGTCCGGCGCGGTCTCGCCGGGGAACGTGAGCGACCAATCGTCGTCGCCGTAGGGGCTGATCCAGGGAGCGATCAGGTACTCGTCGTGTGCCCCGTCACCGACTCGGAGGGCGATGACTCCATCGCCGCGGTGGTCCCACGTGGGGCTGTACGTCACTTCGATCAGTCGCGCCATCAGTCCTGTCCTTGGGGTCGTGCGTCGGCCGTCCATGGCGAACGCTTAACGTGACTATCGACCACGGAGAGCGCGGAGTCAAGAGGCAAATGAGGAGGTGTCGGTCGGCGCGTCGCCCCAGGTCAGAGCCATCGGGCATTGTGCCGGTGTGTCAACTCAATGACATTGTGTTGCCTGCAAATGTCACAGTGTCATTTGGGTTGCCATGGTGGCGCGTTAGCCTCATGGGATGCGCGAGGGCGATCCCTTTCTGACCGCAGAGCTCGACGAACTGCGTGCGAATCAGCGACGCATCGTTCGTGCTCTCCCGCTTCCAACGCCGAGGCCCGTGCCTGGAGTGAGCCGGCCGACGGACCACGAAGCCGCTCTCGTCGAGACAGTGCTGCGGAAGCGACTTCAACGCGCACTCGACTCCGACGCGATCCGACCACTCGTTGAACGATCACTAGAAGGCCTCGGTAAGCGCGAGGTTCTCATTTTCCTCGATGACGTCCACTCCCTCGGTTGGCGGAACGAACTCGTGCCGCTGATCCAAGAGTTCGGTGGGATGCCCGAGGAATCAGGCTCGCTGTTCCAGGGCGTCGCCCAACAAGCATGGGAGATCACGTACCTCGCTGCATTCGCTGATCTCTGCGCTGGCGACTACAACGGTCACTGGTTGGTCCACGTGTTTCCTGGCTCGGGCGCGTAGCTCAGAGGTGGTCGCCGATCGCGTGCTTGCGCGCGGCCGCCTGAGCTCGTTCGGCGGCTGCGCTGCGGCCGTACCGATGCGCCATCGCCGTCGACTTCCACCCGGCGAGATACATCAAGTCGCCTTCACCACCGCCCGTCGCTCGGAACGTGTGCGCGAACGTGTGGCGCGCTTGGTGCGGATGAATCGGTTCGATGCCGGCCAGAGCGCACCGGCGCTTGAGAACCTGCGCGACGCCCGACGCGGTGAGCGCACCCTTCGGACCGAGCCACAGTTCTGCGCGGCGAGCGTGCGCGTGCTCGCGTCGGACGCGGAGGTAGCGCGACAGCGCCTCGCCGGTGTTCGCGGAGACCGGCACGATGCGCGTGCCCGTCTTCCCGCGCAACGTGAGCCGATCGTGGCGCCGGTCCCAATCGTCGGACGTCAACGCCAGGAGCTCACCGAGACGGGCGCCGGTGTCGAAAAGCACGCGAATGATGGCGTTGTCGCGCCGATCAGCGAAGTCGCGGCCTGAGCACGCTTTGACGAGCGCGCGCACGTCGTCGAGCTCGACGACTGGGATCGGCGCCGGTTGCGCGTCGCCGGGAGCGTCGGCCCGATCGAACGGGTTGGCCGTCTCGAATTCGCGCGCGTACCAGCCGAAGAACGGTCGGAGGTTCGCGAAGCGGATGCGCCGCGTCGCCGGGGTGATCGTGCCGACCACTCGGCCGTTGCGCACGGCCGGCGCGTCGAGCAGGTAGGTGCTCCACTGGTTGATCGTCGAGTGGTCGACGGCTTCGGGGTCGGGTGACACGCCGGCCTCGAGCGCCCAGGTCCAGAACTGCTCGAACGACTTGCGGTAGACCTGCAGCGTGGCCGCCGAGCGGTTCTTGCGCTCCCTCGATCGACGGAAGTCGTCCCACGCATCCTCGAGCACGGTCGGTAGCTGCACGCCCACACCTCACGTCGAAATTTCTTGCTGTGTGAGCGTAATGCACTCGGACATGGGGTCGGAACTGCACCCGTAAAGTGCCTCTGACCTGCACAAATAGCGGGCCCGTAGCTCAGTGGTCAGAGCAGGGGACTCATAATCCCTCGGTCGCTGGTTCGATCCCAGCCGGGCCCACCATCTTCGTCCTGGTCAGACGCAATCGAGAAACGCAGGCGCGAGAGATCGACGATCACCCCAAAGCGGGATGGCCGACGAGTGCGTTGTCTCGGACTACCCCTCGCGTTCGCGCGGAGTTGAGCGCGCAGATGGCGGACGGTCGGCCGGTGCGCCGCTGACGACGGGGCGAGCGACGGTGACGTAGAGCAGCGGCCCGACGACGGGTGCGTAGGCGAGGAAGCCGAGCCACGCCGGTTTGCTGCGCTGCGCCGCGGCCCAGCGGGCCTCGTCGAGGAGGGATGCGTCGACGGCGCACGCGAGCGGGAGCACGAGGAACATGATCCAGCAGGCGACGATGTCGGCGTGCCGCGCGGACAGCCCGAGCATGCGGTTCGCGGGCTCCGTCACGCCTTCGAACACCGCGAGAGCTGCGATCGCGAGGACCGCCGCGACGAGCACGATGGGCAGCGCGACGCGCGCGACGCTCTTCACGCTTCCGGCTCCGCGAGCGCGGCGAGCTCTTCCGGACCGCAGTCGACGTAGATGGCGCGCGCTTCCAAACGGCGGACCGCCGTCCATGGGACGACGCGCGCCTCGTGCGCGAGCGCGCGGAACAGACGGTTCACGGCGAACGGGCGCTTGGGACCGCGCGGCAGCCGGAAGCCGAGACGGTCGCCGATGCTGCCCAATCCGACGATCAGACCGTCGAGAATCATCGACTGCACGATCACGTCGGTCGCGGGGCCGTCGAGCCGCAGCCGAACGTCGCCGACGGGCGCGACGTGTGTGCCGTCCATCGTGTGGACCTCGCTGCCGATGACGTCGCTGAGCCGAAACTCGCCCAGGTCGTCGATCGACGCTTCGAGCGGGCCGGGTCGGCCGCGGACGTGATGCGCCGTCGCGCGGAGGTAGGCGCGCGGCACCGTGAGCCTGAACGCGTTCTCGGTGCGACACAGCAGGTCCAGCGGCACGAGCTGTGGCTCCCACTCCGGAGCGGAGAGACGGCGAACGAGATCCTCGAACCGTTCGCCGAGCCGGCCTCCGAGCCGCGCCGCGAGCGCGCCCGCGCCGCAGAGCACACCTTCCACGCGCGTGCCGTCGGCGTCGTGCGCGAGCAGGCAGTCGTCGACTTTCCCGACGAGCAGATCGTCGACGTCGACGATCTGCCGGTCGACGATGTCGCGCATCGCGTGCAGCTCCGTCGTCTGGTGGTCGCTCACACATTCCCCCGGGTCACGATCAGAAGCGGGATGGTGGCGAGTGACATCACGATCATGACCGCGAGCAGTGCGATCGACAGCGCGTTGACGACGACGCCGTTGACCTTGTCGCCGACGAAGTCGGGATCGTTCGCGACGATGAAGATCGGGAAGAAGGTCAGCGGGATCGCCGCGGCCGAAAGCACGATCGCCAGCAACGTGACCTTGATCGGATCGAACATCAGGCCACCGACCGTCGCGATCACGAGCGTGGCGATCAGGATGCGAAAGAACATTGGTGCCTCGGACCGGCGGACGTACTTCCCCCACTGCCGCCCGAAGTACTGGCAGATGGAGTACGCGGTCGAGAGCGACGCCTCGGCGGCGGCGCCGAAGACGGCGGCGAACGAGCCGAAGAGGAACAACCACATTCCGCTGCGGCCGAGCGACAGGGTGATCGGAAGGCCGACCTGCGACAGATGCGACACCGCGATGCCGCGCGGGTGGAGCTCGACGGCGCCGAGGATCATGAGCGCGAGCGCGAGGAGCGTGCCGAGGGGGAAGCCGATGAAGACGTTGGCCCGCTCGACGTTGAGGTCGGAGGTGGTCCACCGCTCTTCGACCGCCCCCGACGAGAAGAAGAACACCTCGTACGGCGTCGTCATCGCGCCGAACTGCGCGATCGCGAGGTACCAGTAGGCATACAGCGTCTCGTGCGGCGGTCGCCAGGGGTGCGTCGACCGGTGCAGCAGTTCGCCACTCGCCGGGTGGAGGCGCCACACCGCGACGAGCAGGACGAGCATCGCGAGCCCGGCGACGCCGTACACCCGCTCCATGTGCTCGAATTTCGCGAACCAGAGAATGGCCCCGAGCACCAGTGCCGCGAGTGGGATCCAGACGCGGTAGGTGACGCCGGTCGCGAGCTCGAGCACCAATCCGATCCCCGCGATCTCGGCGAGCGTCGTGAGCACGGTCAGGAGCGCGGAAGCGGTGAGGTTGACGAGCGCGACCCGCGGGCCGAGGCGCTCGCGGATGACGTCGAACGTTGCGCGGTGCGAGATCGCCGCGACCTTTCCGGCCATGTTGGCGTAGAGGACGATCGTCACGCCGCCGAGCACGAGGGCCCACGCGAGGGACATGCCGAAGCGCGCACCGGCTTCGGTGTTGCCGACGAGGTTGCCGATGTCGATCATCCCGCCGATCGCGGTCAAGACGCCGAGCGTGATCTGGAGGGGCTTGGTCAACGCTGCCTCGCCTTGAAGTCTTCGAGCTTCGCGATCTCCTTCTGGAGCTGCTCCGCGTACGGCTTCAGCTGATCGAGCTCGCCGCGCCGGGCCGCGATGCGCATCGACGAGAGCGTTCCGACCGTGTCAGCGAGCATCGGATCGAGCTTGTCGCGCACGCCGTCCGAGTGAGATTCCGGAGGCTGGATCGAGTCGAACGCAGCTTGCGCGCCGCTCGCATCCCCCTCGGCGTCGGTGAGCGTCACCGAGGCGTACGCGTCGGTCACGCGACCACGACCGGCCATCTGCGCGACGAACAAGCCCGTCTGCGCGGCGCTGAGCGTCATGGTGACGGTCGCGACCGCCTTGCCGGTATAGGCGTACGTCGAACGCGCCGGCAGCACGCACCCCGCTGCCGCGGCGGCGACCACACACGCGGTCGCGAGCAGCCGCCGAGTCACGCCGTCTCGGATGCCCGCACACGCGCGTCACCAAACGTCGACGGTGTGCACCCGGGCGGCGACGGGTGAGCCGCGACGTCGCCGAGCGCGACGAGCTCGCGCGTGAACCCACGCCGATGGTGAAGTGCCTCGTACCTGCGATCGCCGCCGCCTTCGCGATCGCGATGGGCGCCGGCGGTTCGTCAGCCTGACGCGACCTCGGATTCGCAGATGGCGTGGGCGGCCTCGATCACGAGCGCGTGCACGAATGCCTGCGGCAGGTTTCCCTTGAGCTCGCGCTGGCGGACGTCGAACTCCTCGGCGAAGAGGCCGGCGGGGCCGGCGGTCGCGAGCGCACGCTCGAACCAGCGCGTCGCCTTCACGAGATCGCCGTCGGCCGTCGCGGAGAGGCTCATCCAGAGATTGCACAGCACGAACGCACCTTCGAAGTCGTCGGGGCTGCGGTCCTCGTCCTCGCGAAATCGGTACACGTAGCCGTCCTTGGCGAGCTCGCGCTCGACCGCATCGACGGTCGCGCGATGGCGCGGATCGGTAGCCGGTATCGCGCCACGGAGACCGCCGAGCACCAACGACGCGTCGATCCGCGCGTCGTCGGGCGCCCGCTGCCACGCGCCGTTCTCACGGCACGCCGTCGCCGCGAGCTCGACGAGGATCTGGTCGGCGACCCGCAGCCAGTCCCTGCTGTCGTCCTCGGCGCCGGGGCGCGCCGCGATCGCCCGTAGCCCGGCGATGCACGCGAGGCGGGTGTACGTCCAGCGCCGCGCGTCGAGCTCCCAGATGCCGGCATCGGGCTCGGTCCACCGATCGGTGATGGTCTGCGCCGCCACGCGCGCCGCGCGCCATCCGGCAGTGTCGAGCACACCGAGCTCGTCGCAGAGCGCGAAGAACCGCAGGGCTTCCCCGAACGGGTCGAGCTGGAACTGCGAGCGCACGTCGTTCCCGACGACGTCGCCGCCACCGGGATAGCCCGTGAATCCGACGTGCCGTTCCGCCGGGACCGGGTCGCCGTCGACGGTGTAGGCCGGCGCGAGTTGGTCACCGTCGGCGAGGAGGCGCTCGGTCACGAAGCGTGCGGCCGGCGCGGCGAAGTCGTCGCAGTGTGCGACGGCGGTGGCCGCGCCCATGAAGCACAGATCGCGGATCCACACGTAGCGGTAGTCGTAGCTGCCGTGGTCGGCGCGCTCGGGGAGCGACGTTGTCGCCGCGGCGACGGTGCCGCCCGTCGACGCCGTCATCCCGCGCAGGATCGCGAACGAGTGCCGGATCTCGCGCGTGCTCGGGACCGCCTCGAGGGCGCGACGCCACATCGCCGCTGTCGAGTCCCACAGCTCGTCGGCGCTGACCGGCGAATCCAGGTCGTCACCGATCTCGAGCACGAGGTCGTGGGTCTCGCCTTCGTGCAGGGCGAGTGTCATCTCGAGCGAATCCCGCTTGACGCGCGCGCCGGCAATGCCGGAGAGCCGCCACTCGACGTCGCCGCCGCGCGCCGTCCAGCATCGGACGGACCCGCGCCCGCTCCACCTTCCGGCGACGACGCGGCCATACTCCTGGGCCGGCTGCAGACTCACCTGGACGTGATGGTCGCCGCGCGTCGCGCAGATCCTCCGCAACATCGTGACCCGGTTTGGGCTCGACGGGAGTGCGAGCGCCTGCCGGCATTCCAGTACGCCTTGACCGTTGAGCCACCGGCTCTTCCAGACGAGGCTGTCGTCCTCGTACGCGCCGCCGGACACGCACGGCTGGTGCGGACGAACGGTGAAGCGGCCGGCACCGCCGACGAGTCCGGCGAAGACCGCCGGGCTGTGCCACCGCGGGAAGCACATCCAGTCGATGTCGCCCTGCGGACCCACCAACGCGCCGCGCTCTCCATCGGCGATGAAGGCGTAGTCGTGGAGCGGCTCGGTCACGTCTGCTTCAGCAGCCGGGCGTCACCGGGAGCGCTCGGCCGGCTCCGACTCGGGTTCCGCTTCGGGCTCGGAGTCCTCCGGCGGCGGCGCGAGATCCGGCGCGTCGGGCCCGACCGACATCGCCACTGGCGCGTGCGCGGGCTCCGGGCCGGCGTGATCCTGCGCGCGTCGCCGGCGCACGACGACCATCACGAGCGCGGCGAGCACCGCGAGGAGCGCGACGCGCGTCATGCCGCGCGCCGCCGCCGCTTGCGTGCGACGACCGCGTCGCCGAGGTTCGAGAGCTCGTCGCGGTCGAGCTTGGACTTCAGCTCCGGAAAGACCTCGGTCTCTTCTTCCTTCACGTGATGCTTGATGCCGGCCGTGACCATCGCGACCGCAGCGCCGTAACCGGGCGCGTCGACGAGCTCGGTCATCTGCGCGAGGCCGGTGCGCGCGAGGCCGTGCTCGATCGTCGCTTCCTCTTCTTCCTCGGAGCCCACGCGCTCCTCGACGAGCGGGTACACGAGCTCCTCCTCGATCGCCATGTGCAGCTGCAGCGCGGCGACCACCTTGTCGGTGGTGCGTCGACGCTTCGCGCCCGGCTTGCTGTCGCTCAACTCCTTCAGCAGCGCAGCTACCTCGCGGTGGTCGCGCTTCAGAATCGCGATCGGGTCGTTCATGCCTTCTCCTCGTGGACGGACTGCCGCATCGGTACCCGTGGTCCTGCTCGCACGAAACCGCCGTGCGTCCCCGCTCGTCCATTTCACGACGCGAGAAGTGATGCTCCGTGGGCAGTCGCGATGCGGTCAGGCTCACGCCTCTCGCGCAAGCCGCACGCGGCGCGAACTACTCGAAGTCGTCGCACTCGCTCTGTGAAGCCGGGCACACGCGCTTGTTCTTTGTCGGCGGCGCTCGTTCACGACGCCGCGACGCGTCAGCTCGGGGTGTCGTAGCCCATGATCGCCTTGGTCTCGAGGTACTCCTCGAAGCCGAGCGGCCCCCACTCGCGGCCGTTGCCGGATTGGCGGTAGCCGCCGAAGGGGGCGTTGAAGTCGGGACCCGCGCCGTTCACGTGCACGTTGCCGCTGCGGATGCGCCGGGCCATCGCCTTGGCGCGCTCGCCCGAACCCGAGATGTAGCCCGAGAGTCCGTAGCGGGTGTCGTTCGCGATGCGAACCGCGTCGTCGTCGTCGTCGTAGCCGATGAGCACGAGCACTGGGCCGAAGATCTCTTCCTGCGCGATCGTCATGTCGTTCGACACGTGCGAGAAGACGGTGGGCTGCACGTAGTAGCCGGTCTCGAGCCCGTCGGGCTTGCCCGGACCGCCGGTCTCGAGCTTGGCGCCCTCGCCGATGCCCTTCTCGATGAGCTGCTGGATGCGGCCGTACTGCGTCTCCGACACGACCGGTCCGATGTTGCTGGTCGCTTCGCGCGGGTCGCCGACGACGACGTTCTTCGCGGCGGCGGCCGCGATCGCCGCGGCTTCGTCCATCCGCGACGCGGGCACGAGCATGCGCGTCGGCGCGTTGCACGACTGGCCCGAGTTCGTGCACATCCCCGTCATGTCGCGCGTGATCACGGCCTCGAAGTCGGCGTCGTCGAGGACGATGTTGGCGGACTTCCCGCCGAGCTCCTGCGCCACGCGCTTCACGGTCGGCGCGGCGTTGCGCGCGACCTCGATGCCCGCGCGCGTCGAACCGGTGAACGACACCATGTCGACGTCGGGATGCGCGGCGAGCGGTGCACCGACGCTCGCGCCATCACCGTTCACGAGATTGAACACGCCCGCCGGAACGCCCGCGTCGTGCAGGATCTCGGCGAACACGATCGCGTTGAGCGGCGCGACCTCGGAGGGCTTGAGCACCATCGTGCAGCCCGCCGCGATCGCGGGTGCGACCTTGCAGGCGATCTGGTTGAGCGGCCAGTTCCAGGGCGTGATCATTCCGCACACGCCGATCGGCTCCCGCACGAGCAGGGTGGTGCCCATCGTCCGTTCGAACTCGAAGTCGGCGAGCACGCCGCGGGCGGTCATGAGGTGACCGAGTCCCGCCGCCGCTTGTGCCGCCTGCGCGAGCCATTTCGGCGCGCCGACTTCCTGGCTGATGACGTCGGCGAGCTCGTCGAGGCGTCCGGCGTACGCGGCGATGATGCTGTCGAGCAGTGCGAGGCGCTCTTCCCTGGTCGTCAGTGAGAACGTCTCGAACGCGACCTTCGCGGCGGCGACCGCGGCGTCGACGTCGTCGGGGCCGCCCATCGCGATCGTTGCGATCGCTTCCTCGGTGGCCGGGTTGATGACGTCCAACGTGTCGCTCGTCCGCGGCGCAACCCAACGACCGTCGATGTAGAACTCCAGCGCGTGCTTCACGGTCTCTCCTCGTCAGCGGTCGGCGGCCGCTCTCGGCGCGTCCTCGTGCAGCCTCTCACCGAGGGCCGGCGGCATGCGAACGTCGTCGGCGCTCGACGAGTCGGGACGCGTGCTGCCGGCGCGGTTGCGTGGGGTAGACCGGTGGGTCGGGTACGCCGACCGGCGCCGTTGCGTACGTGAGGAGCAGCATGAAGATCGGTTTGCACATCGTCACGTGGGACTGGGCGGGTGGCGCGTCGTCGATCGGGCCGACCCTCGCGGCGATCGGCGACGCGGCGGAGACCGCCGGGCTCACCGACATGAGCGTCATGGACCACTGGTTCCAGATGGAGGCGCTGGCGCCCGCGACGGAGCCGATGATGGAGGGGTACACGACCCTCGGGTTCCTCGCCGCGCACACGGAGACGATCCGCCTCGGGCTGCTCGTGACCGGTGTGACCTACCGCTATCCCGCGTTGCTCGCCAAGACGGTCGCGACCGTCGACGTGCTCTCGGGCGGTCGGGGCCAGCTCGGCATCGGCGCGGCTTGGTACCAACGCGAGCACGAGGGTCTCGGGGTCCCGTTCCCGCCGGTCGCGGAGCGGTTCGAGTTGCTCGAGGAAACGATCCAGGTGTGCTTCCGGATGTGGAGCGACGACGACGGACCGTTCGCGACGAAGCACTTCACGCTCGCGGAGACGATCTGCAACCCACGCCCGATCAGTATTCCGCGTCCGCCGGTGCTCATCGGTGGCAGCGGTGAGCGCAAGACGCTTCGGCTCGTCGCGAAGTACGCGGACGCCTGCAACCTGTTCTGGTCGAGTGTCGAGGAGGTCGCGCACAAGCTCGACGTGCTCCGCATGCATTGCGACGCCGAAGGTCGCGACTACGACACGATCACGAAGACGATGCTGTCGAGGAGCGATCCCGCCGATCCCGACGCGGTCGTCGACGCGCTGCGCGACTACGCGAAGTTGGGCATCGACACCGTGATCTTCGTGCCCAGCGGAGACCCGGTCGCGTTCACCCAGCGCTTGGGCGGTGAGTTGGCCGCGCGGCTCGAAGAGCTCTGATTCGTGTTGTGGTCGCGAGGGTCGCGGCGATCACCCGCCGGCGGCGTGCTCCGCGATCGCGCGACCGAACTGGAGCAGGTCTGCGGCTTCGAGCGCGGTGAACGTGGCCGCGACCTGGCGGGTGACGCGCGGCGCGAGGAGGAGTCCGAACGCGAACCCGGTCGCGACCCACTGGCTCACGCAGAACGGACACGTGAGGAGCTCTCCGACGGCGTGCTGCACGCCCGTGCCGCGCACCTCTTCGTTCACCTCCGCGGGACCGCCCGCGCTCTCGAAGCGCGTGAACGGCGCGCGCAGCGGACTCGTCACGGCGTCGCGAGTGACGAGACGCGACACCTTCGCGGTCGCGAAGGCGGTGAGCGCGAGGTCGGAGAACGCGGGGCGCTCGGGCACCGGACGGCGGCGAGCGACGACGAGCGCCACGAGGCCGGCGACGCCGGCCGCATACGTCGTCATCACGCGTGCGTAGCCGCCGAGCGGCCGGTCTTCGCCGTGCGCGTACGCCTGGCCTTCCGCGCGAAAACGATCGCGGACGTGCTCGATGCTGTCGGCCACGGCCCGGGCGTACCCAGGAGTCGACTCCGCGCAACCACGCGACGTTTTTGTGAAAGTGGCACCGGGTAGGCGGCCCGGGTCGGCCTGCGCACGCGGAGGAAACATGCAGAAGATCGCGTCCGAGTTGCTCATCGAACGGCTCGTCGATTGGGGCGTCGACACGATCTTCGGTCTGCCCGGTGACGGCATCAACGGGATCATGGAGGCGCTGCGCCGGCACGAGGACCGCATCCGCTTCGTGCTCGTGCACCACGAAGAAGCCGCCGCGTTCATGGCAACCGGCTACGCGAAGTCGACGGGGCGCATCGGTGTGTGCCTCGCAACCTCGGGGCCCGGCGGCATCCACCTGCTGAACGGGCTCTACGACGCGAAGCTCGATCATCAGCCGGTGCTGGCGATCACGGGCATGCAGGAGACGCAGCTGCTCGGCACGGGATATCAGCAGGAGGTGCACCTCGAGAAGCTGTTCATCGACGTCGCCGAGTACGACGTCATGGTGCACGTGCCGGTGCAGATCCCGACGCTCGTCGACAACGCGATTCGGCACGCGCTCGCGCACCGAACCGTGTCGCACATCACGTTCCCCAACGACATCCAAGTCGCCGACGCCGACGCGAACCCGTGGCAGGCCGTCGCGCCGGCGAGCACGCCCGCGACGGCGCCCGTGTACCTCGCGCCGCCGGGCGTCGCGCGCGAAGCCGACCTGCGCAGGGCGGCCGACGTGCTGAAGGCGGGCAAGAAGATCGTGACGCTCGCGGGTGCGGGTGCGCTCGGTGCGCGCGCCGAGGTGCTGACGACGGCGGAACGCATCGGCAGCCCGATCGTCAAGACGCTCCCGGGCAAAGCGGTTGTGCCCGACGACCATCCGCTCACGACCGGTGGGATCGGTCTGCTCGGGACACGCCCGTCGGAAGAGGCGATGGAGGAGTGCGACACGTTGCTGCTCCTCGGCACGAACTTCCCGTACACGAAGCACCTGCCGCCGCCGGGGCAGGCACGCGTGGTGCAGATCGACATCGACCCCGCGATCGTGGGGAGTCGCGTCCCCACCGAGGTGCCGATCGTCGGCGATGTCGCCGAGTCGCTGCGCGCCCTGATCCCGATGCTCGAGCGCAACGAGGACCGCGCCTTCCTCGAGCAGGCGCAGAAGTCGATGCGCGAGTGGCGCGATCACATGACCGCGCTCGAGGACGCGGCGCGCGATCCGATCCAGCCGCAATATCTGATGCGACTGATCGACCGCTTCGCGACCGACGACGCGATCCTGTCGTGCGACTCGGGCACGATCGCGACCTGGTCGGCGCGCCACTTCGACATCCGCGGCGACCGTCGCTACATGATCTCCGGCAACCTCGCGTCGATGGCGCCCGGCCTGCCGTACACGATCGCGGCGCAGGTCGCGCATCCGGAGCGCCAGTGCATCGCGTTCGTGGGCGACGGCGGGTTCGGGATGCTGATGGCCGATTTCGACACCGCGTGCCGGTACGACCTGCCGATCAAGGTGTTCATCTGCAACAACAGCTCGCTCGGGCAGATCCTCTGGGAGCAGATGGTGCTCGGCTATCCGGAGTACGGCGTGCGCTTCTCGCAGCCCGCGCACTTCGCGCCGTGGGCCGAGGCGTGTGGCGCGCGGGCGTGGGAGGTGACGCACGTCGGAGAGCTCGAGGCCGTCGTGAAGGAGGCGCTCACGGCGCCCGGCCCCGCGCTCGTCGACGTGCAGGTCAACCCCGACGAGCCGCCGCTTCCCGGCAAGGTCTCCTACGAGCAGGCCAAGTCGTTCGCGCTCGCCTTCCTCCGCGGTCAACCGCACAAGGCGACGATCGCGTCGACCCTCCTGCGCGACAAGATCGAGCAACTGAAGGCATGAGGCACCACTCGGGTGACGGCGGGCACGCGCTCGACCGCCTGCTCCAGAACGTCGAGCACGGCCGGTTCGAACGATCGCTGTCGGGCCTCACCGGTGTCGGCGCGATCATCACCGGCGCGGAGATCTTCCTCGAGCACGACCGCGCGAGCTTCGGCAACAAGATGATGTGGCTGCCGGTCGCGCTCACGCCGGTGATCGGTGCGGCCGGCATCGCCGGGGTGTTCAGTCGCCGGCTCGCGAAGACCGCACTGCCCGCGGCTTCCGCGCTCGTGGTCGCGAACAGTCTCCAGGGCCAGTACCTGCACCTGCGCGGCATCGCACAGCGTCCCGGCGGTTGGCGTGAGCTTCGGTACAACGCGGAGATGGGACCGCCGACGTTCGCGCCGCTGCTGTTCGCACTCGTGGGCGGCATGGGCCTGCTCGCGGCGATCCTGCGGCGCGAGCGTTGACGACCGAGGGCGTCACCCCCGGCGGACGGGGCCGGTTCGGCGATTTCGACGTGCTCGGCGAGGCCGGGCACTGGGACGGTGTGACGCGCGACGTCGTGTTCGCGCGTCTCGATCCGCGGCGCGCCGCATCCTTCTTCGACGACGACGAAGCGGTGACCGCGCGCGCGTTGCTCGACCGGCTGCTCGCGCAGGACGACGAACCGAAGATCCCGTTGCTCGAGCTGATCGAACCGCGACTCGCAGCGGGGGAGACCGACGGCTACCGCTACGTCGACATGCCCGACGACGGCGACGCGTGGACGCGCTCGCTCGCCGGTCTCGGTGCCGACGCGTCACGCGCGCACGGCCGCGCGTTCGCCGAGCTCGACGAGCTGGCGCAGCGCGAGCTGATCGAGGTCGTCCGCACGACGAAGGGCGACTGGCACGGGATGCCGGGGTCGCGTGTGTTCCAGCTGTGGACGCGCTACGCGATCACCGCGTTCTACTCGCATCCGTGGGCATGGAACGAGATCGGCTTCGCCGGGCCCGCGTACCCGCGTGGCTTCAAGACGCTCGCGATCGACCGGCTCGAGCCGTTCGAGCGGCGCGAGCGTGATCCGCGCGACCCGATCCCGTGGCTGCACAAGGTCGACGCCGCGCAGGCGGAGCACGGTGTGGGCGAGGCGCGGGGTCACTGATGCGAGGTGTCCGCGCCCGCAACGAGTCGGCGTGGCTGCTACCGAATGACGGCACGCGCACGAACCATCATCTGCGCGCCGACATGCGCCGGTTCGACGAATCGGACGAGGTCGACCTCGTCGTCGTCGGGTGCGGCGCGGGCGGCGGCGTGCTCACGCAGCGGCTCGCGCGCCGCGGCTGGAAGGTCGTCACGCTCGACGCGGGACCGTGGTGGGATCCCGATCGCGACTGGGTGAGCGACGAGCGCGGCGCCTCCGATCTCTACTGGACCGAGCCGCGCGTCATCGGTGGCGACGATCCGGTCGCCATGGGCTCCAACAACTCCGGCCGCGGTGTCGGCGGCTCGATGGTGCACTTCGCCGGCTACACGCCCCGCTTCCATCCGTCGGATTTCCACACGTACGAGCTCGACGGCGTCGGTGCCGACTGGCCGATCCGCTACGACGAGCTTCGTGCCTACTACGAGGACATCGAGGCGGAGCTGCCGGTCGCCGGTGAACGCTGGCACTGGGGTCATCCGCACGGCTATCCGCACAGCCCGCATCCGCTCGGCCCCAACGGCTTGAAGTTCCAGGAAGGTTGTCGCGGCGCGGGAATCGGTGTGCGCGTCGGTCCGGTCGCGATCGCGAACGGTCGGTTCGGAAACCGACCGCACTGCATCTACCGCGGTTTCTGCCTCCAGGGATGCAAGGTGAACGCGAAGGCGTCGCCGCTCATCACGCACGTTCCCGACGCGCTCGCGCACGGCGCCGAGATCCGTCCCGACTGCATGGTGAGCCGCGTGCTCGTCGACGACGCGCGGCGCGCCACGGGCGTGACCTACTTCAAGGACGGCATCGAGCATTGCCAACGTGCGCGCATGGTCGCGGTCGCCGGCTACTCGATCGAGACGCCGCGGCTGCTGCTGAACTCCGCGTGCGACGGGTTTCCCGACGGCTTGTGCAACGAGCACGATCTCGTCGGTCGCTACGTGATGGTGCAGGGCGCGCCGCAGAGCGCGGGCCGGTACGACGAGGAGATCCGGTCGTACAAGGCGCCGCCGGCCGAGGCGTCGAGCGAGGACTTCTACGAGACCGATCCGACGAAGGACTACCAGCGCGGATTCTCGTTGCAGTGCGTGTCGCCGTTGCCGATCACGTTCGCGGAGCACGTCGCCGCGCAGGGCCACTGGGGCGCGGTGATGCGCGAGTACATGCGCGACTACGTGCACTGGGCGACGTTCGGCGCGCTGTGCGAGTTCCTGCCGCGACCCGACAACCGGGTGACGCTGGCCGACGAGAGGGACCGTCACGGTCTGCCGGTCGCGCGCTTCGACTACAGCCAGTGCGAGAACGACCGCCGACTCATGAAGGCCGCGACCGAGCAGATGGAGCGCATCCACCGCGCCGCGGGTGCGGACGAGGTCATCACGATCAACCGCGACGCGCACCTCGTCGGCGGTTGCCGGATGGGCGCCGACGAGCATCACGGCGTCGTCGACGGCGACCTTCGCAGCTTCGCGATCGCGAACCTGCTCGTGACCGACGGCAGCGTGCTGCCGACGCAGGGGAGCGCGAACCCCGCGTTGACGATCATGGCCCTCGCGGCGCGCGCCGCCGACCGGCTCGCGGCGGGCTGAGAGCGTCGGCTACTCGGCGCGGCTGCGCTCGACGAGATGGCGCTCCGCGTCGGCGCGCTTGAGCTCGAGACCCATGCCCGGGCGCTCCGGGTCGGGTCGGAGCACTCCACCCGTGGGGTCGAGGGCACCGTCGAACAGCAGCCGGTCGATGCGCGCGTGATCGTGGAAGTACTCGACGTGCCGCAGGTTCGGCACGCTGCAGGCCGCGTGCGCGTGCAGCGACGGCGCGCAATGACCCGACAGCTCCAAACCGTGCGCGGCCGCGACCGCGGCGACGCGCAACCAGTCGGTCAGGCCGCCGCAGCGCGAGATGTCGGCCTGCAGGACGTCGACCGCACCCGCCGCGCACATCTGCTCGAAGTAGGGGAGGTCGTAGCCGTACTCGCCCGCGGCGACCTCGATGTCGATGAGGTCGCGGATCTCGCGCAGCGACGCGAGGTGATCCGACGACACCGGTTCCTCGAACCAGGTCACGTCGAGTGCTGCGAGCTCGCGCGCCAACGTCACCGCCTGCTTCGCGGTGTAACCACCGTTCGCGTCGACGAAGAGCTCGGCGCCGCCGATCGTCCCCCGGACCGTCTCGACGCGCGCCAGGTCGACGCGTGGCTCCGCGCCCCGGTTCGTGCCGATCTTCATCTTCACGCGCGGGATGCCGTCGTCGTGCACCCACGATCCGATCTGACGCACGAGCTCGTCGGGTGAGTACGACGTGAACCCGCCGCTGCCGTAGATCGGCACCTCGTCGCGCACCGCGCCGAGGAGGCGGAACAGCGGGAGTTCGAGCAACCGCGCCTTGAGGTCCCAGAGCGCGAGATCGACGGCCGCGATCGCGGACGACACGACTCCGGGGCGGCCGAGGTTCCGGATCGCGACCGCCATCGCGTGCGCGGCGCCGGGAACGTCCATTGGATCGTGCGCGACGACGACCGAGCGCAGGACATCGTCGATGACGGCGATGCACCCGCGGGTCGCGTACGTGAACCCCGTGCCGGTGACGCCACCCGCTTCCACTTCGACGACCACGACCGTCGTCGAGTCCCACGTCAACGTGCCGTCGGACTCGGGCGCCTCGGTCGGTACCGTGTACGCCGCGGCGCGAAGCCCGTCGATCTTCACGAGCGTCGAGTGCGCGCGCCCTCCGCGAGCCTTCCTCTCGCCGCCGCGACGAACGTGCGTGCCGAGTTCGGAAGTGTGCGCAGGAAGCTGGGATCGAGAAAGCCGTGCGCGCGGTCGTCGAAGCGACCGTGCGCGCCGACATCGCCGGTGTCGTCCTGGGCGTGCCGGAGGTTGCCGGCCCGGTCGGGCACGATCCGATCCGACGAGAGTTGCGATTCCCACGCGCCGCGCGCCGCGTACTGGTTGCCGAGACCGGGCGCGAGCTGCCCGGCCGCGACGAGCAGCTTGTTCCACGATCCGAGCACGCGCGAGCGGCGTCCCGACAGCACGGTGTCGACGATCGCACGCGCCGCGATCTCGGGCTGGTAGATCGGCGGGACGGGCTGGGGATCACGGTCCATCGTCGTGTGGCACCAGTCGAACTGGGGCGTGTTCACCGCGGGCAGGTGCACCATGCACAGCTCGACGTGGCTGCCGTCGTGGATGAGCTCGGCGCGCGTCGATTCGAAGAAGCCGCGGCACGCGAACTTCGCCGAGCAGTACGCGGCCTGGAGCGGGATGCCGATGAAGGCGAGGGCCGATCCCACGTTCACGATGCGGCCGCGATCACGCGGGCGCATGCGCTCGAGCGCGGCCATCGTGCCCCACACCTGACCCAGGAACGTCACCTCGACCGCGCGCCGGAAGTCCGCGGCGGCGGTGTCGGCGACGGGGGAGAACGTCGTCGTCATCGCGTTGTTGACCCACACGTCGATGGGTCCGAGGTCGCGCTCGATCGTCGCCGCCGCATCGAACACCGCGCGGTCATCGGCGACGTCGACGGGAACGGGGATCGCGCGCACACCGGCGCGCGCCGCTTCCTTCGCCGCCGCTTCGAGTCCCGCGCTTCCGCGTGCCAGCAATGCAACGTCGAAACCGTGCTCCGTGAGCGCGAGCGCGGTGGCGCGCCCGACTCCTGCGGACGCGCCAGTCACGACCGCAACGCGCGAACCGCTCATGGCAGCGCGCTACCCACGACGGCGCTGCGTTACGCAGGCACCGATCCGTTTACCGAACCCGTCGCGGAGGTACCGCAGGCCCACATGACGGCCTTTGGTATGACGCTTTCGAGTGAGGAGCACGGGCCGCGCGAGCTCGTCGATCTGGCGGCGCGCGCCGAGGATGCGGGGTTCGAGTTCGTGTCGATCTCCGACCACTTTCATCCGTGGGTGAGCGAGCAGGGTCACAGCCCGTTCGTGTGGAGCGTGCTCGGTGGAATCGCCGCTTCGACGCAACGCATCGAGGTCGGCGTCGGCGTGAGCTGTCCACTCGTCCGAATCCATCCGGCGATCGTCGCGCAGGCAGCCGCGACGACGTCGTTGCTGTTCGAGGGACGCTTCTTCCTCGGTGTGGGAACCGGTGAAGCGTTGAACGAGCACGTCCTCGGTCACCGCTGGCCGCGCCCGGAGGTGCGGCGAGAGATGCTCGACGAGGCGGTACACGTGATCCGGCGCCTGTTCACCGGCGAGACCGTCGACCACCGCGGTCAGTTCTACGAGGTCGAGAACGCGCGCCTCTTCGACGCGCCGCGCGCCGCGCTGCCGATCATCGTGTCCGGGTTCGGCCCGGCGTCGGCGGAGCTCGCAGGTCGCATCGGCGACGGCTACTGGGGGAGCGCACCCGACCGCGAGCTCCTCGACGCGTTCGAACGCGCGGGCGGCTCGGGACCGCGGTATGCGCAGCTCAACGTCTGCTGGGCCGACGACGAACGCAAGGCTCGCGAGACGGTGTACAAGATCTGGCCCAACGCGGGCATCCCCGGCCAACTGTCGCAAGACCTGCCGACGTGGAGCCACTTCGAGACTGCCGCCGAGATCGTCACCGAGGATCTCGCGACCAAGTCGGTGCCGTGCGGGCCCGACGTGCGCGACGCGCTGCTCGACAGCGTTCGGAAGTACGTCGACGCCGGCTACGACCACTTGTACTTCCACCAGATCGGGCCCGATCAGGCCGGGTTCCTCGACTACTGGCAGCGCGAGCTCGCGCCCGCGCTTGTGGGCGCGACGGTCTGATCGAGCCTGACAGAAAGGACGATGTGATGAGTGACCAAACGAAGACCACGGGTGCGACCGAGTTGCTCCGGACGCAGCACGAAAAGGTCAAGACGATGTTCGCCGAGCTCTTCGAAGCGACGGACGACCATCGCCGGCAGCTGTTCGACTGCCTGCGCGCAACGCTCGCCGCGCACGAGACGGCCGAGGAAATGGTCGTGTACCCGAAGGCGCGCTCCGAGGGCGGGGGCGACATCGTCGACCGCCGGGTGAAGGAGGAGGACGAGGCGAAGCAGGCGCTCGCCGAGCTCGAGAAGCTCGACACGAACGGGGCACCGTTCGACGCGAAGATCCATGCCTTCCACGAAGACGTCCTGCGCCACGCGACCGCCGAGGAGACCGAGCTCTTTCCCGTCCTCGAGCAGAAGTGCTCCGCCGAGGAGCTCGCGAAGATGGCCGACCGGATCCTCACGGCCGAGAAGATGGCTCCGACTCACGCGCATCCTCACGGACCGAACAGTGCCGTCGGCAACATGCTCGTCGGACCGTTCGCGGCGATGGTCGACAAGGTCCGGGACGCCTTGCGCAGCTGAGCCGCGCAACCCTGCGATGACGACGACCACGCTCGCCGACCTGCGCGAGTGCCATCTCTCGTGGAGCGACGACCGGGAACCGGGCCTGCGCCGGGTGCGGAGCGGGCGGGGTTTCCGCTACGTCGACGCCGAGGGTCGGCCCGTGCGCGACCAGCCCACGTTGACGCGCGTCAAGGCCCTCGCGATCCCGCCCGCCTGGACCGACGTGTGGCTCTCGGCGCACCCCAACGGCCACCTGCAGGCGACGGGGCGCGACGCGCGCGGCCGCAAGCAGTACCGCTATCACCCGCGCTATCGCGAGCACTGCGAGCTCGCGAAGTTCGAGCACCTCGCGGTGTTCGGACGCGCGCTGCCGAAGGTGCGCGCGCAGGTCGCGACCGACCTGCGCCGGCGCGCGCTGCCGCGCGAGAAGGTCGTCGCCGCGGTCGTGCAGTTGCTCGAGTCGACGCTCGTGCGCGTCGGGAACGAGGAGTACGCGCGCTCGAACTCCTCGTACGGTCTCACGACCCTGCGGAGTCGTCACGCGCGCCTCGACCGGGGGGCGATCCGGCTCCGGTTCCGCGGCAAGAGCGGTCACGACCTCGACGTCGCGGTGACCGATCCGCGGCTGCGCCGCATCATCCGTCGCTGCCAGGACCTCCCGGGCCAGCTGCTCTTCCAATACGTCGACGACGACGGGACGCACGGGATCTCGTCGAACGACGTGAACGAGTACCTACGCGACGCGACGGGTCTCGACGTCACGGCCAAGGAGTTCCGGACGTGGATCGCGACGGTGCTCGCCGCCGACGCGCTGGCGCAGCTCGATCCGCCGGAGTCGGATCGCGCGGCCCGGCGCGCGGTCACCGACGTCGTCCGCACGGTCAGTTGCCAGCTCGCGAACACGCCCGCGGTGTGCCGCGCCAGCTACGTGCATCCGCGCGTGGTCGACACCTACAAGGCGGGCGAGTTGCCCGATCAGTGGCACGCGTCCGCACCGCGGGTCGCGGGCCTCGCGCTCGAAGAGCGTCGCCTGCTCGGAATGCTCGAGGAGCACTCGACGCGCCGGCGGCGACCCGCGGCACGCGCCGCGTAGATCCTGATCCCAAGCACACGGAGGAACCATGTATATCGGTGGTGGAGCCCTTCTCGTGATCATCATCGTCCTCGTCGTCTTGGCGCTGCGCTGACCGACCGACTCACCTTCACGGTTCGGTAGCGGACCGATCGGGTATCGGCGCGACCATGCCGGAGCCCGACGGCCGTCAAGCGCGCGCGACCGCGCCAAGCTCTCGCGACGACGTCGACGAGAACGAGGTCGTCACCCAGAGCGTGCAGGAGACGTTCCGCCGCTCGGTCGACGAGGGTGTGCTGCGCCTCGAGCGGCCGCTGCCCGCGCTCGTCGCGACCGGCCTGGTCGGCGGTCTCGACGTCAGCATCGGCGTGATCGCGCTCCTGCTCGTCGAATCGAAGACGCAGAATCACCTGCTCGGTTCGCTGGCGTTCGGAATCGGTTTCCTCGCGCTCACGCTCGCGAACAGCGAGCTCTTCACGGAGAACTTCCTCGTTCCGATCATGACGGTCGTCGCGAAGGACGCGCCGTGGTGGTCGGTGCTGCGCCTGTGGGCCGGCACCGCGCTGTTCAATCTCATCGGTGGCTGGATCGCGATGGGGCTGGCGATGATGGCGTTCCCGCCGCTGCGCAACACCGCGCGCGCGGTCGGCTTCGAGTCGATGCGCATCGGTGTCGGCCGGCAGGCGTTCGCGAGCGCGATCGTCGGCGGTGTGCTCATCACGGTGATGACGTGGATGGAGCGCGGCACCGACTCGGTGCCGGCGAAGATCGCGTCGGCGTGGGCGATCGCGTTCCTGCTCGCGGGACTGCCGGTCCAGCACGCGATCGTGATCTCGATCGAGGCGTTCGCGGCGCTGCACGCGGGCGCGGCATTCGGGTACGCGCACTGGCTCGCGATGTTCGGGTGGGCCGCGCTCGGCAACGTGCTCGGTGGCATCGTCCTGGTGACCGGGCTGCGCCTCATGCAGGTCGGCCGGCGCGGGGTCGCGCGCGAGCAAGCGCGCGAGAAGCCGGCGGTGGACCTCTGAGGTCGACGATGTCCATCCGAGGCGACGACAAAAAGGCTGCGTATGCCGGTCGTGCGATGGCCTCGGGGAGCCGGGCGGCGCCGCGGCTCGCACGGGGGTATCGTCCGCAGAGTGAACGAAGAAGTCGCCCGCGTCGATGCCGCGGCGTCGTTCGCCGCGGTAGCGGCCGTGTTCTCCGAAGCGGAACACCTCACCGAGTTGCTCGCGCTCGCGGTGCGGCTCGCGACGACCACGGTCGTTCCGTGTGCGCGGGCCGGCGTCGTCGCGCGCCGGGACGGTCGGCTCACCTCGATCGCGGCCTCCGACCCCGAAGCTCATCGGTTGAACGAGTTGAACCTCACACTCGAACAGGGGCCCGCGGTCGACGTGCTCGACACGGGCCAGTCGGTCTATGTCCCCGACCTATCGGACGACCGGCGTTGGCCGGCGCTCGCACGGGGCGCGTGGGGCGCCGGACCGGTGTTGGCGACGTCGATCGAGGACGGCACCGACGAGCCGAAGGCATTGGTCTTCTATGGCGCGCCCGGAATGGCGTTCGATCGGATCGATCGGGCACACGGCGTCGTCTTCGCGACGCACGTGTCACTCGCGCTGAGCGCGCTGCAGCGTCACTTGCGCGAGCACGAGCTTGCCGAGCAGCTGCGTCGCGGCCTCGACAGCCGCACGGTCATCGGACAGGCGCAGGGGATCGTGATGGCGCGCGCGGGTTTGAACGAGCGCGAAGCGTTCGAGGTGCTGCGGCGCGCGTCGCAGCACCGCAATATCAAGCTGCGCGAGATCGCCGCGTACGTCGTCGAGACCGGTGACATCCCCACGGTCGACTGACGACGCCCCGGGAAGGGTCGAGAAGCGGCACGCACGGGTAGGGTCGTCCGCACCGAAGGAGGCAAGGATGGCGAGACGCGATGTGGTCGTCATCGCGGCCTCGGCGGGCGGGATCGAGGCGCTCAAAGCCGTCTTCGCAGGACTGCCCGAGGATTTCGACGCCATCGTGTGCGTGGTGGTGCACATGCCCGCGCGCGGCGGATCGGCCCTGCCGGCGATCCTCGACCGCGCCGGCCCGCTGCCGGCGCGGGCCGCCGTCGACGGCGAGCCCCTGCGCTCCGGGCGCGTGTACGTCTGCGTCGGCGACCGTCACCTGCTGCTGCACCGCGGCCGCGTCCTGGTGCGCGCGGGTCCGCGTGAGAACGGCTCCCGCCCCGCGGCCGATCCGCTGTTCCGCAGCGCGGCCCGGTACTTCGGCGAGCGCGTGATCGGTGTCGTGCTGTCCGGGTCCCTGAGCGACGGGACCGCGGGGCTCTCGGCGATTCGGCGCCAGGGCGGCGTGGGCGTCGTGCAGGATCCCGACGACGCGCTCTATTCCGAGATGCCGCGCCACGCGATCGAGGCCGGCGCCGACCACATCGTCCCGGCGGTCGAGATCGGCCCGCTGCTCAGCCGCCTCGTGAAGGAGCCGGTGACGGCCGACGGCGGTGACCCGTCGGCCGAGATGATCGAGGAGGTCGCCATGATGGAGGATGGACCTCCGGGCGTCGGGAACGACCATCCCGGACGGCCGTCGCAATGGCCGTGTCCCGACTGCAACGGTGTGCTCTGGCGCATCGACGACCCCGACGTGCTCCGCTTCCGGTGCCGGGTCGGCCACGCGTGGGCCGGTGAGAGCCTGCTCGACCAGCAGAACACGGCGGTGGAGAACGCGCTCTGGATGGCGCTGCGCGCGCTCGAAGACCGCGCCGAGCTCAGTCGTGCGCTTGCCGAGCGCGCCCGCCCCCGCCGTCCGATCAGCGCGCGTCTGTTCGACAGCGAGGCCGTCGAGACGGGCGAGAACGTCGAAGTGCTCCGACGACTGCTCGGCGTCGGCGACGCGAACGAAGCGACCGGGACGAAGGACGCGTAGTGGTTGGCACCAATGAACAGCCGTCAGAAGGTCTCGAAGAGGTACTCGACTACCTGAAGAACGCGCGGGCGTTCGACTTCACCGGGTACAAGCGCGGCACGCTCGCGCGCCGGATCGAGAAGCGCATGGAGACGATCGACTGCGAGAGCTACGAGGACTACGTCGATTACCTCCAGGTGCACCCCGAGGAGTTCGAGCCGCTCTTCAACACGATCCTGATCAATCTCACATCGTTCTTCCGCGACGGCGACACCTGGAACGCGATCAACGACACGATCATCCCGCAGCTCGTCGCGCGCGACGACGAGCAGATTCGCGTCTGGAGCGCCGGTTGCGCGACGGGTCAGGAGGCCTTCTCCGCGGTGATGCTCCTCACCGAGGCGCTGGGGATCGACGAAGCGAAGGAGCGCGTCAAGGTCTACGCGACCGACGTCGACAACGAGGCGCTCGAGCAGGCGCGCCGCGCCGTGTACACGAGCCGCGAGCTCGAGTCGATCCCCGAGGATCTCCGCGCGAAGTACTTCGACGCGCGTCCCAACGGCGGCGGCGCGTTCACGAACGATCTACGGCGGCTCGTGATCTTCGGCCGTCACGATCTCTTGCAGGACGCACCGATTCCACGCGTGCAGATGCTCATGTGTCGCAACACGCTGATGTACTTCAACGCCGACGTGCAGAGAAGGCTCGTGCAGCGGCTCCAGTTCTCGCTCGTGAACGGCGGCTTCCTCGTCCTCGGCAAGGCGGAGATGCTGCTGGGGCACGGCGACTCCTTCCAGCCCGTCGACCTCAAGCAACGGATCTTCTGCAAGCACTCGGAACCGACCATGAGCACGCGTCTGCTGACGCTCGCGAGCCGTCCCGACACGCCCTACGAGCATTCGGTGACGCCGCTCTCCGACATCGCGTTCGAGCACGCGCCGAGCTCCGACGTGCTGATCGACGCGGCCGGCAACTTGCTGGCGGCCAACGCCGCGGCGCGCAAGCGCTTCTCGATCTCGCCCCACAGCCTCGGCCGCCCGTTCCAGGACCTCGAGCTCTCGTACCGGCCGGTCGAGCTGCGATCGTCGATCGATCAGGCGCGGCTGCACCGCCGGCAGATCGAGCTCGAGAGCGTCGCCCACCGCCTCGGTCCCGACGACACGCGGTTCCTCGACGTCAGAGTGACGCCACTCGAGATCGAGAACTCCGACGTCGGTGTGTTGCTGTCGTTCACCGATGTCACGAACCACCGGCGCGTCACCGAAGAGCTCGAGGAGACGCACCGCGAGCTCGAGACCGCGTACGAGGAGCTCCAGTCGTCGAACGAGGAGCTCGAGACGACGAACGAGGAGCTCCAGTCGACGATCGAGGAGCTCGAGACGACGAACGAGGAGCTCCAGTCGACGAACGAGGAGCTCGAGACGATGAACGAGGAGCTGTCGTCGACGAACGAAGAGCTCCAGACGATCAACGACGAGCTGCGGGACCGGACCGGCGACCTCAACCAGGTGAATGCGTACATGGAGTCGATGCTCACGAGCCTCGGGGCCTCCGTGATCGTCCTCGACAGCGATCTTCAGGTGCGCGTCTGGAACGGTCTCTCGTTCGAGATGTGGGGACTGCGCGCGGAGGAGGTCGAAGGCCGCGGTTTCTTCGGCCTCGACATCGGCTTTCCCGTGGAAGTGCTCGGCGCGGCCGTGCGCTCGTGCCTGGCAGGCGAGTGTCCGGAGAATCCGATCACGAGCGAAGCCACGAACCGCCGGGGTCAGCGGATCACGTGTCGCGTGCGGCTCTCCCAGCTGATGGGCGGCGGCGGCGCGATCGAGGGCATCATCGTCCTCATCGAGGACGAGGCCACACGCGTCTGAGGGGTCAGTGCGTCAGCGGTTCGGCCAGTAGTCGAGCGGGTAGCCGAAGCCCTCTTCCGCGAAGCGCTCGTTCAGCGCAACGGCGACGCGGTTGAGCTCGCGATGACTCGTCGTGCGCTGTCCCTGGAGGACGGCCGTCAACGAGTCGTGCTGCAGGTCGCCGCCGAGCGCGAAGTATGAGCACCACAGGTCGGTGCTCGACATTCCCGCGATCTCGCGCGCGCGCTCGAGCATCTGCGCGCGATCGAACGGGTTCGGGGGATCCAGCGCGGCTTCCCTGCGCCGCTCGCCGTCGGCGGCGAACCGGCGGCGTTGGTCCCGGAGATCGGCGCGGCGTGTGGCCGTCTTCGTGCGGATCGCGACCAGCTCTTCGACCCTCGAGCGCGCGACGTTGATCGTCACTTCGGCGCGCGCGCACGATGCGGCAGCCTTCTGGCTCCCGAGGTGGATCCTCCAACGCGCGTGCGCGTGCGCTTCGGAAGCCGGAGTCGACTCCCAGCCGCACGAGCACACCGCGACGTGGGCGCGGTTGGTGCCGTGGGTCGAGACCAAGGCGTGGGCGGCGTCGCTCAAGGTCGGCATGGTACCGCCCGTTCTGTCGATGTGGATGTCGATGTCGATGGTGCGGGACGCGACGCGGTGAGGTCGACCATCAGGTCGCGTAGCGCGTAGTCGCGCGCGCTACGGCACACGATGTCGACGCTTCCGCGAATGCGGTGCAGATGCGATCGCGCTTCCCCGTCGACGAACGTGCCGACGAAGATCGTTCCGGGGGCGACGCCGTCGAGCGGATCCGGTCCGGCCGCGCACGTGATCGACACGGCAACTTCGCAGCCGAACAATTTCGCCGCCCCGGCGGCCATCGCCCGCGCCGCCGCGTGCGTCACGACCGGTCCGGGTTCGAGTCCGAGCAGCGCGACCTTCGCGTCCTTCTGATAGGTCACGATGCCACCCGGGAACCAATCGATCGAGCCCGTGGCCTTCGCGAACATCTGCGCGAGCAGCCCGCCGGTACACGACTCTGCGCACGCGAGGCGTCGGGATCCGAGTCGCGATGCGATGTCGGCGACGAGATCCTCCGTCGCGGTGTCGCTTGTCACGAAGTGAGATGTTCCCGGTGCGCACGTCGCGCAACCACGGAGCGCGTGTCGTCGCGCGTGCGTCGCTTGCGCGTGTCCCCGAGTAACACGCGGATCGCGCGGGCACAATGCCGCCATGTCCGCCGCGCTGCCGAATGACGACGTCCGCCCGACCGGAGCCGAGGGTGGCGAGTTCGCCGCCGACGTGCCGGCGGTCGATCCGCCGGAGGCCGAGGCGCCGCTCGAAGGCGACGAGCGGCTGTACACCGGCGAGCCCGTCGATGACGGCGAGCACGTCCGTCGACCGCAGCAGATGAACGTCGGCGTCGAGAACATGGAGGGCGGCGGCGAGTGGCCCGATCCGGACACGCCGCCCTCGCCGGGCGCGGCCGGCGATACGAACCAAGACCATTGAGCGCGCGCGGAGGTGCGATGTGAGAGCCGTCGTCTGGAAGGGACCGCACGAGGTCGCGGTCGAGCAGGTCGAGGACGCGAAGATCGTGGAGCCCACGGATGCGGTCCTGCGCCTGACGACCTCGGCGATCTGCGGCAGCGACCTCCACATGTACGAGGGACGCGCGCCGGTCGAGCCGGGTGTCGTGTTCGGTCACGAGAACCTCGGCGTCGTCGAAGAGGTCGGCGATGCCGTGCGCACGATCGCGAAGGGCGACCGCGTCGTGTTGCCGTTCAACATCGCGTGCGGCTTCTGCTTCAACTGCACGCGCGGCTTCCCGAACGCGTGCCTGACGACGAATCCGCACAGTCACTCCGCGGGCTACGGCTACTCGGGCATGGGTCCGCACCGCGGTGGTCAGGCCGAGTTCGTACGAGTCCCGTACGCCGACTTCAACTGCCTGCAGTTGCCCGGAACCGCGGGCGACGAGCTCGAGGACGACTTCGTGCTCCTCGCCGACATCTTCCCGACCGGGTATCACGCGACCGAGCAGGCGCACGTCCGCGCCGGCGACACGGTCGCGATCTTCGGCGCGGGACCGGTCGGTCTGCTGAGCGCGTTGAGCGCGCGCCTGCGCGGCGCGTCGGAGATCTACGTCGTCGACCGGGTGCCCGAACGGCTGCAGCGCGTCGCGCAGATCGAGGGCGCGGTCGGGGTCGACGCGGGCGCGGGCGATCCCGTCCAGCAGATCATCGATCTCCGCGAGCCGCACCGCCGCTCGGTGCAGGATCGGCGCGGCGACCAGGGCGAGAAGATGCCCGGGGTGATGTGCGCGATCGACGCGGTCGGGTACGAGGCGTGGGACCGGGAGCACTGGGGTGAGGAGCAACGTCCGACACAGGTGATCGACGATGTCGTGCGGCTCACGAACCCGACCGGGCACATCGGCCTCATCGGCGTGTACTTCCCCGAGGATCCCGGTGGCGTCGACGAGGACGCGAAGCAGGGCCGCTTCCCGATCTCACTCGGCGAGGCGTGGAACAAGGGCGTCTCGATCGAGATGGGGCAGGCACCGGTGAAGCAGTACAACGTGTACCTGCGCGATCTCATCGTGTCGGGCTGCGCGCGACCGAGCTTCATCGTGAGCCACGACCTCCCGCTCGAGGACGCGCCCGACGCGTACGAGAAGTTCGACCGACGCGTCGACGGGTACACGAAGGTCTTGCTCAAGCCCGACATGCGGGCCGCGTGACGGTGAAGAGGCCGGGACCCGAAGATGACGCGCCGAACCGTTGAGCGAGGTCAGCTGATCACGACGAAGGCGTCGACGTCGACGTTCGGGTGACCGGCAGTTCCCAGCCCGTCCACCACGAACGTGTGCGGCCCCGCACCCGGCAGCGTCTCGACGAACCGCATCTGCGCCGCGGCGTCGGGCGCGTCGGTGTCGACGACCCCGGCGCGCCGGCCGTCGATCATGATCTTGGCCTCACCGTTGTCCGGCGATGTCGTCGTCACGAAACCGACCTGCACACCCGAGAACGTGAACGTCGCCTTCCTGCCTGCGAGCGTCGTCTCCCGCACGAAGCCCCCCGACGCGCCCGGCTGCGCGACGCGGGTCCAGCCCGACGTGTAGGCGACGGCCGGCTTGTTCTCTTCGAACAATCGCACGTGGAACACCTTGCCGATCGAGTATCGCCCCACGTTGCCCGCGTGATCGGTCGCGCGCACGCGGAACCGGTACGAGTGACCGGAGGGCAGGCTCAGCACCTTCGAGGTCGCGCGCAGCGCGCGGCCGACAGTGGTGTACGCGCCGCCGTCGACGCTCTCGTCGACGCGGTAGCTCTTCACACCGCTCGTCGCGTCGAACGCGGACCACTTGATGCGCACCGGCACGTTGCCGTTCGTGATCGACGAGCTCTTGACCAGCGCTGACGACGGCGGGGCGGACATCAGCGGTGCTTGCGAGTCGAAACAGAGCGGCCCGTCGGTGACGTCGCCCGACTGATACCCCATGTTGTCCCACGCCTCGACGTTCAGCGTGTTGCAACCCTGGAGCTGGAACGCGAGATCGAGCGTTTCGCTCGTCGTGTTGACGTGTTCGGGTCCCTTGTAGAACGAGTTGCCCGAGCCCGGCGCCGCCGCGCTCGTCGGGTCGCCGGGGTCGGTGTTCCACGCCGCGCTGAATCCCGCGACCCCGCTCGCCGGGAAGCCGCCGCCGGTGTCGGCGACCGTGATGCCGAGCGGCTCGTCGGTTCGGTACCACACGTGCGGTACCGCGCCCGAGAACGCGACGGTCGGCTTGCCGGCGTCGGCGAGCAGGCGCCAGTTGAATCCCCACGCGAGCTGCAGCATGTTCGCGGAGCCCCATCCCGTGACGAGGTCGTCCCCCGTGCCCGCGCAGTATCCGGTGCCGATGAAGTTGCTGTTGCATCCCGACGTGATGTCGTAGAAGGGATTGTGGGGTGCGCCAAGGAGCGCGTCGCGATACAGCGGGAAGTTCGCGTTGCCCATCGGTGCGCACGCGGACGCGCCGGAGCCGCAGATGCTGCCCTCGGCCAAAAGGTACGCGTTCTCCTGCGCGAAGAACCCCGCGAGCTCGGGCGCGACGATGCTCGTGCCACCGTTCGGGTACCACATTCCTTCGACGTAGGTGTTCTGGGGCGTGTTGAACCAGTCGGCGTTGAGCGAGAGGTCGGGCACCGCGCGGGAGCCGCTGCCGCACGGCTCGTTCGTCTGGTACGCGGGCGCCGAGAACAGCGCGCTGCAGCCGCCACCGCTGCCGCCGTCGTTGCCGAAGCAGTCGGGCAGCCCGGCCGACCACGCGGTCTCGCTGTTGTACGTCGAGTCCGCATTCAGCGTGAGCTGCGTCCCACCGGCGCCGACGACGTCGGGGTCGCTCGCCGGGTAGCTGACCGACTTGGTCGCGCAGTCGTCGTACGCGCCGCGGTCGCCCGACGCGGCCACGAGCGTCCAGCCCTGCCCGACCATCTCGTCGAAGATCGCGTGCTCCTGGGTGATCATGCTCGCGGGACATCCGGTGATCTCGGTGCAGCTCCAACTCGTGCTGAAGACGCGCGCGAGGTTGTCGTTCAGCATGGCGTTGTACTGGTCGATGATGGTCGAGTCGTCGAAGTTGGCGGCGTCGTAGGCGTACACCTTCGCGGTGTCCGCGTTCGCGCCGAAGCTGTTCGACGTCGCGGTCGACCACTCGATGTCCATCGTGCCCTCGGTGTCACCGAACTCGGGCGTGCCGTCGATGTTCACCTCCTGCACGTTGTACGCGAGGTACGGATACTGCGTGTGGAACGCGGCGATGTCGTTCATGTCCTGTGCGCCGAACGTCGCGATCGCGATCGACGTCTGCGCGGGGGAGCTGGCGGCATTGCCGAGCGGGTTGCAGCAGTGACCCAGCGCCGAGAGCGCGGTGTAGTCGTACGCCTGGGAGCTGTAGATGTCGGTCGGGTCGTACGCGTCGCTGGTGATGTTCGGCCCGGCGCGGCGCGCGCTCGTCGCCGCTCGCAGTTTCGTGCGACTGCCGTTCGCGGCGCCGTGCGGTCCGCGCGCGACGACCGGACCGGCCACGTACGCGCGGTTCGCGGGCTCGTGCGGGGTCGGCGACGAGGGATGCATGTTCTGCCGGTCGTTCAATCCGCTGATCGACCCGACGATGCTCGCGAGCGCCGCCGGCACGACCGGGTTCGCGTTGTTCGCGAAGAAGCTCTGGGTGCCGAGCCGGTAGTTCTCGATCTGGACGCCGAGCGCGTGCTCCACCGCGCCGGCGGTTCCGGTCACATCGACGACGAGACGGTTCGGGTAGAGATGCGTCACCGTGATGCCCGCGGCCTTCGCCCACGCGACGACCTTCTGCTGCGCCGCCGCGCTCGGTCCGAATCGCGCCGTCCACTGCGCGGTCGACAGGTAGTGGTGGAAGTCGGGGGACGACTCGTCCTGGAGCGCGTCGAGGTACTTCTGCTCCGCCGCCGGGTGCGGAGGTCGCAGCCCGATCGAGAGTCGGATCGGGTTCGCCGTGCCGTATGCGCCGAGGT
The DNA here is from genome assembly GCA_036271555.1 of Acidimicrobiia bacterium. Taxonomy (NCBI): domain Bacteria; kingdom Bacillati; phylum Actinomycetota; class Acidimicrobiia; species Acidimicrobiia bacterium. The sequence continues at coordinate 44,101 of DATBAK010000065.1, read as the reverse complement.
CGCGAGCCGAGTGGTCGCGGACCGCGAGCAGCGTCTGCGAGCCCGCGGCCTCGGTCGCCGCGTTCGTCGGCGACGTCGTGCTCGACGCGGCCGGGGCGGCGGCGACGGCCGCCGGCAGTGCGAAACCTCCGCACAGCGCCGCCGTCGACACCGCGACGACCCGGCGCGCGCGGCGCGAGAAGGCCCCAGCCCGCATGACACCCCTTGCCTGCTCAGGCCCGACCGGGTCGCCTTCCTTGCCCCGCCGCGACGCCGTGTGGTCGGGCACCGTCGCCGCGAAACCTCTCACAACGGTCATCGCGGGCGCAAACGGCGCGCCGCGGGGTCGAAGCGCCTCAGCCGGCGGTGACCCGGGTGAGCGTCTGACCGATGTCGTCGACCACCCAGGCGGAGTCGCCGACCGCGACGATGCCGCCTTCGGTGTCGCGGCTCGCGCAGCTGCGGCTCACGAGGTGGACGTTCCCGACCGGGTGCGCGCGCAGGTCGGTCGCACCGATCGTTCCGACCGCGCCGGGCTCGCCGTAGGTGCACGGCTTGCGTTGCTCGGACCCGGTGCCGAGGTACCAGACGGTGCCGCCGGCCGAGGTGACGTCGGCGGTGTCGATGTGCGTGTCGACCGCGCTGAACGGCGCGTGCTCTTCGACGCGCATGACCGTGATGCGACCGTGCTCGGTTGCGAGCGTGAACCACACGTGGTGCCCGTCGGCTGCGATCGACTGCGCGAAGCAGCAGGTGTTCACGACGATCGCGGCGCGGTTCGTGCGCGGATCGATGCGTTCGAGGCCTCCGTTGCCGTAGTCGATGAGCCAGACACCGGCCGCGTCGACGACCATGCCGTTGGCGGGGCGGGGGATCCGGATGCGCGCGACGACCCGACGCAAGCTCGGGTCGATGCGGATCGCGGTGTTCCCGCCGTCGTAGACCCAGAGGCTGCCGGCACCGAACGCGAGTTGGACGCGCGGGTTCGTGTCGCCTTCGATGCCGGTGCCTGCGATCGCGATCGGTCGATCCGCGTGGCCGGTGATCGGATCGGTACGTGTCACCGTCAGCGGCGTGTCGTCGAGGCGCGCGTTCAGGGTCCAGATCGCGCCCGCCCCGACGGTGAGCGCGTGAACATGGGAGCCCGCGATCGTCGGGGCCAGGCTCGCGAAACCCGACTCGGGATCGACGCGCCACCAGTGCGCGACACAGCCGACGGCGCACTGCGTGCGGCCGGTCTCGACCCATAACGAGCCGAACGCGGCGAACGTGAAGCCGAAGCTCCAACCTGCCGGAGGCCTCACGGTGAGCGGCGACGAGCAGCAGCCCGAGACGACCGGCGCGAACGACGGGTGCGGGTCGAAGCGGAAGTCGCGCCCGCAGCCGGCGGTCCAGCGCGTCCCGGACGGCGGCGGTTGCCCGAGCCGTCCGAACGTGCTCTCCGGTTCGAGGCGCGCGTCGCGGAGGAACGCGTTCACGGAGGCGGAGCAGTAGGGGAACTCGAGGTCGGTGCCGACGCCGCACGCGGGCATCGCTTCTTCTCCGCACACCATCGCGGCGTCGCCGGCCGCGGTCTCGATCGTGCCGAAGTTCAACTGGCGGCTCGCCGTCGTGGGTTCGACCGGTGGGCGAGCAGCCGTTCGCGCGCGGCCGTCGTGGTGACCGTGCACGACGACGACGATCGCGACCGCGACGACCGCGAGCGCACCGCACGCGACGGCGAACCATCGCCGGCCGTCGATCGAGGGAGCTGGCGTGGCGCCGGCGGGTTCCGATTCGCCGGCGACGTCGAGCACCTCGAGGTCGTCGCCGCGGTCCGCCTTTCGCACGTCGTCAGGTCCGCGTCGTCGGGTCCGCGCTGTCAGGTCCGCGCCGTCGGGTCCGCGCCGGGTCAGTCGTCGATCTTGTTGACGTGCGCCTCGTGCGTCTTGATCTCGCGACCGTGCTTCTCGAGCGCGACCGTGAGGCCGTCGCCGATGACGTGCTTGTCGGTGATGGCCCCCCGATCGCCCTTGAAGTCGCCCTCGGTGATGATGACCTTGTCGCCGACCTTGAAGTGCGTCATGGGCGGAAAGCATCGCGCGATCGGTGTCAGGATGGGCCAATGCCCGACGAGCGCATCGAGGTTCCCCGTCTCATCGAAGCCGAGCCCGCTGCGATCTTCGCGGTCCTCTCCGACCCGAATGGTCACGTGACGATCGACAGCTCCGGGATGCTCCAGAGTGCGACGGGGGAGCCCGTGTCGAAGGTCGGCGACACCTTCGTCGTGCACATGGATCGGGAGTCGCTGAACGACTATCCGCTCGGTCGGTACGACGTCACGATCTCGATCGAGCGGTTCGAGCGCGATCGCGAGATCGCGTGGAGCGTCCTCGGTGAGATCCGCCCGCAGATCGGTCACGTCTACGGCTATCGCCTCGAGCCGGCCGAGGGCGGCACCCTCGTGACGTCGTATTACGACTGGTCGTCGATCGATCCCGTGTGGCGCGAGGCCAACATCTTCCCGGTGATCTCCGAAGGCGCGCTGCGCGCAACCCTCGGCATCCTCGCCCGCACCGTCGCGAACGGGAGCTGACCACGACCGACCGGTCCGTGCGCGCGACGTCGTTCGGTGCGATCGCCGCCGACTACGACCGCTACCGCCCGGGTCCGCCCGCGGCAGGTGTCGAGTGGATCCTCGACGGCGCGCGCGGCCGGGACCTCGTGGTCGACATCGGCGCGGGCACCGGCGCACTGTCGCGCCTGCTCGTCGAGCGCGTGACGCGTGTCGTCGCCGTGGAACCCGACCGGCGCATGAGCACCGTGCTGTCGGAGAACGTTCCCGCCGCGACCGTGTGCACGGCGCGCGCCGAGCAACTTCCGTTGCGCGCCGGCGCGGTGGACGCGGTGATGGGCTCGTCGATGTGGCACTGGGTCGACGAGCCACGCGCGGTCGCCGAGGTCGCGCGCGTGTTGCGGCCCGGCGGCGTGCTCGGTCTGATGTGGGGCGGCCCCGACCGCACGCGCGGCTGGCTCGCCGACGTGCTCTCGGGACCGGCGCGCGCGTGGCGCGAACGCGAGGAGGAATCGCATCCGCAGCGGCATCATCACGAGCTGCGCATCCCCGAGTCCGCGCCGTTCGCGCCGGCGGAACGTCAGTACCTCGAGTGGACCGTCCCCGTCACCGCCGAGGAGCTCGTCGGCCTGTTCCGCACCTACAGCGGGTTCATCGTCTTGCCCGAAGCCGAACAGGAACGGATCCACACGCTCTTCGCCGACGCGGTGCGCGACCATCCGTCGTTCGCCGAACGTGACCGCGTCGACCTGCCGATGCGCTGTACATGCTGGCGCGCGGTGCGCCGCGGCTGACGGTTCCGTAGGCTGCCGCCGTGCACGGAGCAGTGACGGTCCACATGCGCGCGACGCCCGAGCGGATCTGGGAGCTCGTGAGCGACGTGACGCGCATTGGCAAGTACAGCCCCGAGACGTTCGAAGCCGAATGGCTCGACGGCGCGACGGGACCGAGTGTTGGCGCGCGCTTCCGCGGTCACGTGAAGCGCAACGGCATCGGTCCCACTTACTGGACGACGTGCACGGTCGTCGCGTCCGTGCCCGGACGCGAGTTCGCGTTCGGCGTCGGCTCGTCCGACAAGCCGCTGAACGTGTGGCGCTACCGACTCGATCCGGCGGGCGATGGCGCCGACGTGACCGAGTCGTTCGAGCTCGCCGACAAGTTTCCGCTGCGCCTCTACTGGGTGCTGCTCGGCTGGGCGCGCGGCCGTACCAACCGCAACGACATGCAGACGACGTTGGAACGGGTCAAGGCCGAGGTGGAGCGGTCCTGATGGTCGCACCCGCTGCGCTCGCCACTCCTGACGCCTCAGTCCCCGAGGCGCCCGGGCCGCAATGCGACCCAGCCGTTCACGTACTGACGAATCTCCTGGTCGCCGCGAGGATTGCCTCGACCTGTGCGGTCGCGGCGGCGCCGTGGCCCGCGTTCTCGACGAGCACGAGCTCGATGTCGGGGCACCGTTGGCTGAGCTGCCACGCGAAGTCGGGTGGGCTGCTGATGTCGAGCCGACCGTGCACGATCACCGCCGGGATGCCTGCGAGGCGCGCCGCGTTCCGCAGCAGCTGATCGTCGTCGAGGAAGTGCGCGTGCTTCCAGTAGTGCGTGACGAGCCGCGCGAAGCAGAGCCGGAAGCGCGCGTCGTCGTAGCGCGGGTCGTGCTGGTACCCCGCGTACGTCGCGATGTGCGTGTCCTCCCATTCGCACCACGCGCGCGCGGCGGCGTCCCGCTCCTGCGCGTCGGGGGAGTGCAACAGCCGAGAGTACGCGGCGGCGAGGTTGCCGTCGCGCTCCGCGTCGGGCACCGCGTCGCGGAAGCGCTCCCACTCGCGCGGGAACACGCGGCCCATGTCGCGCGTGATCCACTCGACCGCGCGGTGGCTCGTCGCACCCGCGCTCACGAGGATCATCTCGCTGACCGTTTCGGGGTGCGCCTGCGCGTACGCGAGCGCGAGCGATGTGCCCCAGGAGATGCCCCACACGAGCCACCGGTCGATGCCGAGGTGCTCGCGTAACCGTTCGCAGTCGGCGACGAGATGTTGGGTCGTGTTCGTCGACAGGTCGACGCCGGGCTCGCTCGCGTGCGGTGTGCTGCGACCGCAGTTGCGCTGGTCGAACTGCACGATGCGGTAGCGCTTCGGATCGAACAGGAGGCGCACGGCCGGCGAGCTCCCCGATCCGGGTCCGCCGTGGAGGAGCAGCGCGGGCTTGCCCGCCGGATTGCCGTGCACCTCCCAGAAGACGCGGTGACCGTCGCCCACGTCGAGCCGGCCCGACTCCGGTGCCTCGCCCGCGGTCACGGTCGCAGCACCCATTCACCCGTGGCGATCGCGATCGCGGCCGCGTGGATGCCGGGCTCGCCGCCGACGATCCGCACGCCGACGTCGTGGTCGCCTACGAAGCCCTCGAGTCGCGCCGGGTCCGGCGTCGACACCTCGATCCACGCAAGCGAGCACGGTCCGACCGGATGCGCGACCGGTGCCGCGCCGGGAAAGTCGTCGGTCCGATCCCACTGCATGAAGAACGGCAGCCAGGGCTCCGCGAGCGCGCCCTCGAGACCGGCTGCCTGCCACGAGAGCAGCGAGCCGTCGGGCCGGCGGCGCGAACGACGTTCGGGCACCAAGCCGAGTCGCGCGGCGTCGACGTCGATCTGCTCGGTGCGGATCGACCAGCGCACGAATCGGTCGCCGGCCTCCGTCTCCCGCAGCAGGGCACGTCCGTACTCCTGCGCGCGTGCCTCGGCCTCGTCGATCACGCCGAGCACTTCGAGGTACGAGTCGCCGAGCGGCACGATGCGATTCGCGGTCCCGAGGCCGGGGTGCACGCCGCCGTCGAGCACGGCGAGACCGTCGGCTCGCAGCTTCGCGGCGGCCGCGTCGAGATCGCGCGTCCCGAGGATCACCTGGCCGATCGGCACGGCCGCCATTCTGGCCGCGGCCGGTACGCTCAGGCGGTGCTGACCGCAATCGCCACCCGGGTCGGCGGCTGACGTGCTCGAGCTCGTACCCACCGCGATGGTCGCGGGCGGCGACGCGATCGCGAGGGACGGCGATGGACGGGTCGTGTTCGTCGACGGCGCGCTCCCGCGTGAACGCGTGCTCGTCGAGCTCACCGACGATCACTCGCGACACGCGAAGGCGCGCGTCGTCGAGGTGCTCGAGGCATCGCCCGAGCGCGTGCTCCCGCCGTGTCCCGAGGTCGCGCGCGGGTGCGGCGCGTGCGGATGGCAGCACATCGACCTCGACGCGCAGCGCGGCTTCAAGGCCGGCATCGTGCGCGAGGCGCTCGTGCGGCTCGGTCGCGTCGATCCACCCGCGCTGCGCGAGACGGTCGCACTCGAACCGTGGACCTTCCGTACAACCGTGCGCGCCGCGGTCGTGCACGGACGCGCCGGGTTCCGCCGCGCGCATTCGCACGATTCGCTCGCGGTCGACGCGTGTCTCGTCGCGCACCCGCGCCTCGCGGAGCTGTTGATCGACGGGCGCTTCCCCGGTGCCGAAGAGGTCGTGCTGCGTTGCGGCGCACGCACGGGCGAGCGGCTCGCGGTCACGACGCCGCGCCGCGCCGGCCGCGAGGTGCCCGACGACGTGCGCGACGACCACGTCCACGAGCACGCGGCCGGGCGGTCGTGGCGCGTCTCGGCGGCGTCGTTCTTCCAGAGCCGGCCCGACGGCGTCGACGCGCTCGCGGCACTCGTCGCCGACGCGGCCGGCGAGATGGCGAGCCCCACGACGGCGCTGGATCTGTACAGCGGTGTCGGCATCTTCGCGGGTGTCCTCGCCGAGCGGGGCTGGTCCGTCACCGCGCTCGAAGGCGGTCGCGCCGCGCACGCCGACGCCCGCGCGAACCTCCGCAAGCTCGGCGTGCACGTCGCCCGGGCCGACGTCACGACCGCGACGCTGACGGCGGCCGACCTCGTCGTCGCCGATCCGAGCCGCACCGGTCTCGGCCGGGCCGGCGTCGCCACGATCGCTACGAGCGCACCGCAACGGATCGTCCTCGTGAGCTGCGACGCCGCGAACCTCGGTCGCGATGCGGGTCTCCTGCGCGACGCCGGCTACCGCCTCACGTCGGTGACGCCCGTCGACCTCTTCCCGCACACGCCGCACGTCGAGGTCGTCACCGTCTACGACCGCTGAACGTACGCTGCAGCGCGTCGCCCGATCCTCGAAAAGGAGCACGCCGTGCCCACTCCGAACTTCAACGTCGTCGACGCCCCGACCGGTGACCTCGACGACTGGGGAACGCTCGAACCGCCGTTGGCGACGCCCCTCGGCGGGCCGATGGCGACGTTCGGGCTCGAGCTCTACGCCACCGACGACGGCTCGATCTCGACCGGCACCTGGGAGTGCGGGCCCGGGAACAGCCGCTGGGACATGCCCGACGAAGGCGAGTTCATCCACGTGCTGTCGGGGCGCATGACCTGCACCGAGGACGACGGCACCGTCACCGAGGTCGGTCCGGGTTCGACGGTCGTCTTCCCGAAGGGCTGGGCCGGCACCTGGGATGTCCACGAGACGCTGCGCAAGGTGTACGTGATCTTCAAGTGAGCGGGCTGGTCGCCCGTCTCGTCCCGAGACCGGCGGCAGCGATCAGATCCGCGAAAACCCAGGTCAGCGACGGGTGGCGACGAGCAGACGGACGACCTCGTCGTCGGTCGTCGGCGCGAAGTCCTGGTAGCGCTCGCCGATCGCGAAGAAACTCTCGGGCGTCTCGACGCAGACGACGTCGTCCGCGACATCGCGGAGCTCCTCGACCGCGCGCGGCGACGCGACCGGCGCCGCGAGCACCACGCGCGACGCGTCCTGCGCTCGCGCGACGAGACACGCAGCCCGCGCGGTCGAACCCGTCGCGATGCCGTCGTCGACGATGATCACGTCGCGCCCGGCGAGCGCAACCCGTTCGCGGTCGCGCCGGAGCAGGCTCGCGCGCCGTTCGAGCTCGGCGCGCTCGTGCGCTTCGACCTTCGCGAACGCAGCATCGTCGACGCGCGCGGCCGCCCGCACGGCTTCGTTCACGATGCGCACACCGTTCTCGCCGATCGCGCCCATCGCGAGCTCGGGTTGCGACGGCACGCCGAGCTTGCGGACGACGATCACGTCGAGCGGCGCGTCGAGCGCCTGCGCGACCTCGAACGCGACGGGCACCCCGCCGCGCGGCAGTCCGAGGACGACGGCGCCGTCGCCGCGCCACGCGTCGAGCCGGACGGCGAGCTGCCGCCCTGCGTCGGCGCGGTCCGTGAACGGCATGGTGATCGGCACGGTAGCGTGCGCCGCTCGGGAGGCGATCACCGTGCGTGTGCTCCAACGGGACGATTCCGCAAGCCTCGATGCGCTCGTCGCGCAGCACGTTGCGGTGCCCGAACCGCGGCCGACGGCCGCGCTCGTGCGCCTGAACATGATCGAGTCGGCCGACGGTGGGAGCGCGCTCGCGGGCCGTTCGGGCGGTCTCGGCAACGACACCGATCACGCGGTGTTCGGCGCGTTGCGCGCCGCCGCCGACGCAGTGATCGTCGGGATGCGCACCGTCATCAGTGAGCACTACGGCGCGCCGAGCTCGGACGCGCTCCACCTGTACGTGATCGCGTCGCGGCCCGACGTGTCGGGTAATCCGGAGTTGTTCGCATCTGGGCGCGCAACGCTCGTGCTCCCGCCCGACGCGGATGCGCCCTCCGCCGACGTCGACGTACTGGAACTCGGCACCGGTCTCGACGTCGACCTGCGCGCGCTCGTCGATCACCTCGCGGGCAAGGTCGTGATGGCCGAAGGTGGCCCGACGATCGCGGGCCGGCTTGCGACCCTCGGGCTCCTCGACGAGCTCTTCCTCACGGTCTCGCCGCGCGTGATCGCGGGCGACGTCGCGCGCGTCGTGCACGGTGCCGACGCCGATCCGACGCCGTGGCTCCTCCGCCACGCGTTCGCCGACGACGACGACTTCCTCTTCCTGCGCTACGCGCGCCGCGCCGACTGACCGACCGAGTGGCTGACTGACGGATCAGCCCTCGGCGAGCGGGAGCGCGCCGCCGAGCAGCTCGATGAGCTCGTCGCGCGCGCGGGCGACGCGCGACCGGATCGTTCCGATCGGGCACCCGCACACGTCGGCCGCCTCGGCGTAGCTGAGCCCGAGCAGCTGCGTGAGCGTGAACGCGGCGCGGCGGTCGACGTCGAGCTGCGCGAGCAGGTCGCGTGCACCGACCTCCTCGGCGGGGTCGGGGGGCGCGGCCGGCGTGGTGCCGGCGAGCGCGATCGCGGTCCGCCGGCGCGACCGCGTGCGGGCGCGCAGCTCGTCGAGGCAGGTGTGACGCGCGATCGCGAGGACCCACGTGCGCCCCGAGGCGTCGCCGCGGAAGCGCCGCACGGCCCGCACGGCGCGCACGAACGTCTCCTGCGTCAGGTCGTCGGCGCTCTGGCGGTCGACGAGCGACTGGCAGAGGTGCCACACGGGCTCGTAGCTCCCGCGGATGAACTCTTCGAGCGCGCCCGGGACGGCTCGGCGCGCCGCGAGTGCCAGCTCGGTCAGCTCGTCCACGGACGGGAAACCTAAGCGGATCACCGCGCCCGTGCACGGCGCCGCCGGGCGTCCGGGAACTTCGCGGCCGTCGCCGTCGACTATGTGATCGTGCGGTGCGAGCAGGTGCGCGAAGCGATCTCGGCCCGCCTCGACGGCGAGGTCGAAGGCGTGGCCCCGGCCGCGCTCGCGGAGCACCTCGACGGGTGCGCCGAGTGCCGGCTCTGGCAGGAGCGCGCGCACGAGGTGACGCGCACCACCCGCCTCGGCCTCGCCCGGCCGCCCGCGCTCCGACCCGACGCGCTCGTCGCGGGCGTGCTCGCGCACAGCCGTCCGCCGCGCCGGCCGACGCCGTTCACCTGGGCCCGGCTCGGACTCGTGCTCGTGGGTAGCGCGCAGGCCGTCGTCGCGCTCCCGCTGCTCGTCGCCGGGCGTGACCACGGCTCGCCCGAGCACGTCGCCCACGAGATGGGCGCGTTCGCGATGGCGCTCGCCGTCGGGTTCGTGCTCGCGGCCTGGAAGCCCGAGCGGGCGCGCGGCATGCACGCGCTCGTGGGGGCGGCCGCGGTGCTGCTCGTCGTCACCGCCGCCCTCGACCTCGCGCACGGCCGCACCGACCTCGGCGACGAGGCGCCCCACCTGCTCGCGGTGGCGGGCTGGCTGCTGCTCGCGTGGCTCGCGTCGGCGACCCCGTCGCCGGTGACGACCGCGAACCGGTCGCGGGTGCCCCGTCGCGCCGAGCTGCGTCACCGCCGGCGGCATGCCGGGGCCGGCGTCGCGGCCCGGCTCGCGCCGCAACGGCCGGCCCGAGCCGGCGGCGAGGGGCAGCGCCGGGCCGGTTGAGAGACCGTCGGGAACCGCAGCTCGGTCCGCGACGACTATGAGAGTGTTGTCGGCCGGGGTGGCCGCAGAGAGGGAGTGTGTGGTGCTGCGACGTGTTGGTGTGGCCGGGCTCGTGCTCGGAGTGGTGTTCGTCGGATTGGGCACGCCCGCGTGGGCGCACGTGGAGGTGAGCCCGGAGACGGCCGTGAAGGGCAGCGACGCGGTGCTGTCGTTCACGGTGCCCGACGAGTCCGACACGTTGAGCACGACGAAGATCCAGATCTTCTTCCCGACCGACCACCCGATCGCGGAAGCGCTCACGCAGCCGATCGCGGGCTGGACGTCGTCGGTCGAGACGATGAAGGTGAGCAAGCCGATCCAGACCGACGACGGTGCGGTCACCGAGGCCGTGAAGAGCGTCACCTGGACGGGCGCCAACATCGAGCCCGACCACTTCCAGCAGTTCAGCGTGTCGGTCGGCCTTCCCGACGCAACCGGTCCGATCGAGTTCAAGGCGCTCCAGACCTACAGCGACGGTCACGTCGTGCGCTGGATCGAGAGCTCGGTCGAGGGTCAGCCCGAGCCCGAGAACCCGGCGCCCGTGCTCACCCTGACCGCGTCGGAAGGCTCCGACACGGCGTCGACCCCCGCGGCGACCACGACCAAGACGGCGTCGAAGAGCAGCGTCGACTCCGCGAAGACGCTCGGTCTCGTCGCCCTGATCCTCGGCGTGGTCGCGTTGCTCGTCGGGCTCGCCGGCTTCGCGATGGGACGGCGCAAGTCCGCAGCCTGACCCGCAGGCTGCACCCGGCGCGCGCCGATCAGTACTTGTCGGGGATGATCGCGTAGGTCCCGAAGCACATCTCGTCCTCGGTTCCCTCCGCGAACACGATGTACTTCTGCGGCCGGTTCGGGTCGAGCGCGCGATCCCACGAGCACGTCATCTGGATCGTCTGGCCCGCGGTCACGTGGATCGCCTTCTGGAACTCGTAGTTCATCTGCCAGTCGAAGTTCCACGTCGGGATGTCGAGCAGCACCTTCTGCTGCGCGGTTCCCGGATCGAGCGTGAGCCGGAAGCTCTTGCCCAGCGTGTGCATGTGCCCGAGCGCGCCGACCATGGTCCCGGACTCCGGCACCGTGTAGTTGCACGTCGTCGAGGCGACGCCGTCGTGGAAGTTGGCGGCGAGCTTCTCGGGAGTCGTGCCGCACAGCGCGAGCAGCCCGGCCTCGTTGCCCGCGCCCGACGGACCGTAGAGGCGCACGTCGTCCTGGATCGCGTTGGTGCGGTCGCACAGCCGCGCGGTTGCGCCGGGCATGCACGGGATCTCCACCGGCGCGATCGGGTTGATGATGTCGATCGGCTTGACCTTCGACGTCCCGGGCGCGGTCTGCAACGTGACCGTCGTGCGGTCGGGGATCGGCGTCGCGCTGTAGTGGTAGTGGATCTGGAGCACGAGCGCGTCGCCGGGCTCCATGAGGATGCCGGAGCCGTCCGGGTAGACCGTCGGGTCCTGACCCGGGACCCAGCCCGCGATCAGGCCGGGCTGGCCGGTGAAGCCGGGCACACGGTGGCGGTGATAGTGCGCCGTCGTCGCCGTGCGCGACAGGCGGTTGCCGCCGAACGAGTCCAGCGCGGGACCGCCGTAGCAACTCCACCCCGGCTTGCCGTCGGAGCCCGATCGTTCCTTGCCCTGCGCGGCCTGCGCCGCGTCGATGTGGAAGATCTGGGCGTGGTGGATCTCGGTGAGGTGACCGGGCGTGACCCCGTAGCCGGTGACGTACGTCGGCTTCGTGAAGTGCGGGTCGAGCACGAAGCAGCGGTAGTCGTTCGCGTTGCTGAGCGAGCCGGCGTACGCCGGGTTCATCTGCAGGGTCACGTCGGCGCGCGGGCGGACGGTGGTCGGGTTCAGCGTCGGCGTGATGCGCGTCGACGCGGGCACGTCGAGCGGACCGCCGGCGTCGGCCCACTTCACGATCTCGTCGATCTGCGTGCTGCTCAACTGCTTCGAGTGCGCGAGTGGGACACCGAGCGTCGAGGCCGGCCACGGCGGCATGTACTTCGCGTGGACGACCGCGCCGATGCCGTCGGAGACCGCGGCCGCGTCGCGGGCACTGCTGAGCGTCCACTGCGACGCACCGATCTGGCCCGGCTGGTGGCAGGACGCGCAGTTCGCGCGCAGGATCGGCATGACGACGTTCTTGAACGACGGGCTGTCGTTCGGGTGCGACGCGGTCACGGGCGGCGAGATGTGGTCCGGGATCGTGAACTTCGACGGGTCGAGCGCGGTCAGCTTCATCGTGAGCGTCGCGTCGTTGGACGTGCTGACGAGGCCGACGATCGAGATCGGTCCGACGCCCCACTGCGTGAGCTTCACGTGCGTGATCGCGGTGGCGGTGACCTTGCCGCCTTCGACCTTCGCGTCGACCGACCAGCTCGCCGGCGCGGACGTGCCCTTCACCGTGAGCTGACTGCTCATCGCGAAGTGGTAGGTGTGGCCGTTCTCGATGCGCGCCGGGAGACCGGAGAGCTTCGACACCGAAAGGGACACGAGCGGGTAGTCGTGCGAGTCGAGGTTCGCGGCGCGGATGCGCGCGTCGCGCAGGTTGTTGTCGGAGTGCAGCTGCTCGACGTTCACGACGATCTTTCCGACGCGACTCGTCGACGGGTGCGACTCGTTCACCGCGAGGTCGCCGGCGATGCCCTGCGTCGTGCCGTGCGCGGTGTGCGCGGTGTGCCCGAAGAGCTTCTCGGCGACGCCGTAGGTGAGCGTCGAGTGCGTCGGGTCGATGCGGTAGACGGTCTCGCCCGAGTTCGCGACGAGGTGCGGCGCGGTCGGCACGGTGTAGTTGACGTCCGTGTACTTCGCCGACGTCACCGTGCGGTACTCCTGCCAGAAGTGCACGCCGAACCCGACGACCACGACCGCGACGGCCGCGGTCAGCAGCAGGCGCCATTGGCCGAGCAGGCCGCGCCGTGACGGCGGCGGCGGTGTGCCGAGTGCTTCCTCACCGGTGATCGTCATGGCGCGTCCATCATCGTCGTCATCAGCGAAACCGCCCCCCGGCGATGAGCGCAACCCACGCGTCGACTGGTCGAGTCATCCTATCCACGCGCTTTCGCGCCCCGAGGTCGCGTGCGGCCCGCGCGCGACCTCGGCGTGACGTGCGTTCGTGCTGGTCAGAAGACGGTTGCGTGCTGCGTCGCGACGGTTGCGACCGCGTCGGCCGTCGCGGTCGAGCCACTTGCCGCGGGAGTCGTGAACGTCTCGGTATCCGACGTGCTCTGGCCGACGCCGTTCTCGGCGACGAACCGGTACGAGTACGTGGTTCCCGGCGTGAGCTGCGACACGTCGGCGGTCACGGACAGCTTCGCCTTGACGGAACCGATGTCCTGCGCGGCGGTCTGATGGCTGAGGTTGCCGTTGGTCCCGTACTCGAACCACGCCTGCGTGTCGGATCCCTCCGTGTTCACGAGCCCGTGCATCGTCACCGAGGTCGGCGTGAGGTTGCTCGTGTTGATCGTGAAGACGCGCGGACCGGTGTTCGTCTTGAACGGCAGGACGACACCGTTGGTGGTGCCGACCGCGTTCGTCGCGACGATGCGGAAGTAGTACTGGTCGCCCGCGCTGAGCCCGGTGATCTTCTGACCGGGACTGCTCGCGCCGTTCGGCGCGCTCCGCGTCTGCGTGCTGTTCGTGAGGTTGTTCGGGTCGGTGCCCCACTCGAAGTGGAACGTGGTGGCCTTGCCGTTGGTCCAGAGGTCGGCGCCGAGGTTCGCGCTGTCGGGCCCGACGTCGGGGGCCTTCGTCTGCGCGGTCGGCGCGCGACTCGCGGAGACGGTGCTGATCGCGCGCGCGACGTTCGACAGGTGTGTCGCGGGGTCGGTGACGGTGAGCGTCGTCGTGTAGATCCCGTCCGTCGTGAACGTGTGCGACAGCGCGGCGGGTGGCTTGCCGGTGCCGGTGACCGCGGGCGACCCGTCGCCGAAGTCGATGGTCCAGTTGCCCGAGCTGCTGGCGGACGCGTCGAACTTCTCGGTGAGCCCGTCGAATCCGAGCGGCTGGTTCCCGCTGATCCACACCTGCGGCGGTGCGTGCGTGACCTTCACGACCACCTTGGCGACCGCCGACGTCTTCGCCTTGTCGAACACGGTGATGCTCGCGTGATACGTGCCCGGCGTGTTGTAGACGTGCGTGAGCGCGCCCGGTTTCCCGGTGCCCTTCTTGATCGCGCCGTCGCCGTAGCGCACGGTCCAGCGCGTGATCGTGCTGGAGCTGTCGCTCGTTCCCGATGCGTCGAGCACCGCGGTGAAGGGCGCGTCGCCCGACGTGTCCGGCGGCTTCGCCGCGGCCGCGGCCGGCACGATCGGCGCGTTCACCGCGGTGGTGCTCGCGGTCGCCTTGGTCGTCGCGCTCGCCTTCGGTTTCTGCGGCAGCGTCGACGCATGGATGGTCGCCGCGACCGGATGGATCGGCGGGTTCACCGCGTTCGGATTCGTGTTGCCGATGATCTCGGGCGCCCGCGGGGCCTGCGTGAAGTCGAAGTCGTTCGTGAAGTCGGAGAGCTGTGGCGCGTTCTCGCGCACGACCGGCCGCGGGTCCGGACGGCCGTCGGTCGTCGGGTCGAGCCGCTGACCGTCGAGGAACACGTCCTCGATGAACTTCTGGTAGCTGTCGAAGCTGTGGACGCCGTGGTCGATGTAGCCCTGCTTCGCGTACGGCGAGATGAGGATGCTGGGCACGCGGATGCCGAGGCCGTTGCCGTCGATGGTCGGCGGGTTCACGTGGTCGTAGAAGCCGCCCCACTCGTCCCAGGTGAGGAAGATCGCGGAGCTGTCCCAGTCGGGTGACTGCTCGAGCTGGTTGATCATGTAGCTCATGTACTTGGTGCCGTCGGACAACTTCGCGGGCGGGTGCTCGCTCACCGAGTTCGTGGGCAGCACCCACGACACCGCGGGCAGCGTGCCGTTGTGCGCGGCGGCGACGAAGTTGTCGACGCTCTGCACGTTGCCGAGCGTGCCGTCCTGCGCCACGTCGGTGAAGTAGGGCAGCGGGTTCCAGATCGAACCCGTCCGGTACGACTGCGGCAACGGGACGCAGCCGATGTCGTCGGGGTCCTCGCAGTCGGGCTCCGAACCGTCGAACACGTAATAGCCCCACGACACGTGGCTCTGGTCGAGCAGGTGCGTGACGTCGGTCCACGCGTAGTTCGGGTTCGGCTCGAAGCGCGCGTCCTCGGGCGCGTCGAGCTCGTTCTCACAGCTCATCGGGTCGCCCTGGACGGAGCAGCGCGCCGACCAGTCCGACACGAGCGACAGGTGCTCGGGCAGCGACCACGACCGGCCCGAGCCGAACATGTGGTCCATCAACACGTAGTTGTCGGCGTACGACCAGTACTCGGGGATGTCGGCGCGGGTCTTGTACGACATGACGTCGGGCTCGGGCTTCGGGAACCCGCAATCCGGTGAGCCCGGCTTCGACTCGCACTGCTTCAACGCGTCCTCGTAGGACTTGATGAAGCCGTCCATCTTCCCGCCGTCGATGTCCTTGTTCGCAGGACCCTCGCCGTGCGGTCCACCGTTCGACACGTCGTCGGTGTCGTGCCACGGGTAGACGCACTCACCGGTCTGCGGGTCGTTCACGCAGACCGTCGGGTTGCCGTTGGCGTCGACCGGGATGCCGTCGGCGCCGGGATAGGTGCCGAAGTACGAGTCGAACGAGTGGTTCTCCTGCATGAAGATCACGACGTGCTTGATCTTCGAGAGCCCCGCGGACGCGGGCGTCACCTTGAGCGACGGCGTGATGCCGGTCGCCGCTTCTCCGCGCGAGCCGGTGAGCGTCGCGAAGACGCCGCCGATCACGATGAGTGTCATCAACAGCGCGGCGCGCCGCGCCGCGTTCCCGGGAATCGCCCTCACGGAGCCCAACCTCCATCGCCCGCGTCGGCCCCTCCGCCCGAAGGACTCTACCGCGTGAAGTGGTCGCCGATCCACGATCGGTGATCGAATCTTCGCCCTGCCGTTCAGTAAGGTTTACCTCACTCCGGAGCGGGACGGAACCGATGCGCGCACATTCGAGGGTCGCCGGAGCCGGCGCGGCGGTCGCGATCCTGCTGGTCGCGGGGTGTTCGTCGGCGGGCTCGAAGCCCGCGGCGGCCCCTCGAGTCCGCACGGTCACCGTGCACCTCGTCGCCACCGGATGCTCGCCGCGGGCGCTGTCGCTCCGCGCGGGCGCGACCAAATTCATCGTCGCGAACACGGCGGCCCCCGCGTTCAACGAGTTCGAGATCCACAAGGGCTCGAACATCATCGCCGAGGCCGAGCTCGTCGCACCGGGCGTGTCGAAGACGTTCGCGATCACGCTCGCGCCGGGGCACTACACGACGCTCTGCAAGGGCGGCGCGACGCAGTCGGGATCCGGGACCCTCGTCGTCACGGGGAAGGTCTCTCACGCGCAGTCGGGGATCAGCGCCGAAGCGGCGGCGCAGGCGGTCACGCGTTACCGCACCTATCTCGACACGCAGGCCGACGCGCTCGTCGCGCGCACGTCGCCGTTCGTCGACGCGGTCGAGCGGGGCGACATCGCGCAGGCGAAGGCGTTGTACGCGGCCGCGCGAGTCCCGTACGAGCGCATCGAACCGGTCGCCGAGTCCTTCGGTGATCTCGACCCGCGCATCGACGCGCGCGAGAACGACGTCGCCGCGGGGCACTGGAGTGGCTTCCACCGCATCGAGCGTGCGCTCTGGGTCGAGAACGACGTCACCGCAATGGGTCCGACGGCGCGCCAGCTGCTCACCGACGTCACCACGCTCGACCACCTCGTGCGCACGGTGCCGCTGCAGCCGGCGACGATCGCGAACGGCGCCGTGGAGCTGCTGAACGAGGTGACGACGTCGAAGATCACGGGCGAAGAGGAGCGCTACTCGCACCTCGACCTCGTCGACGTGGCCGCGAACGTGCAGGGATCGCAGGCCGCATTCGACGCCGTCGCGCCGCTGCTGCCGACGAGCGGAGCCGTCTCGCCGCACGTGATCGATGCCCGGTTCACCGACATCGACCACGTCCTCACGCCGTTCCGCCGGGGCAGTGGATGGGTGTCCTACGCCACGCTCACCCCGACCGACACCCGCGCGATCTCGCAGGCGACCGACGGCGTCGCCGAGCCGCTCTCACGCGTCGCGGAGCTCGTGCTGCTCTAGCTCGCCGACTCGGTGATGTCGTGTGCGTGGTGCTGTAGCTCGTGGACGGTGTGGTTGCCGATCCACTCGATCGTGCGCCGCGCCCGCACCGGATAGTTGTAGATCGCGACGCGTGACCAGCCCGCGTCGTCGAGATCGTCGAGGCGCGCGGAGAGGTCGTGCGCAGCCTCGAGCAGCGCGGCGTGCACGGTGCTCGGATCCTGGTCGTTGTAGCGCTCGTCGACCGCGCGCTCGTCGCGTCCCATGGGGACGAGCTCGGGCTCGTGCTCGCGCGCGACGAGGTCGACGCGGTCGGTCTGCACGCGCAGCATGTCGCGCACGTGGCACGCGTACTCGAGCGGCGACCAGACGTCGGCGGAGGGGCGGCGGCGCACCGCGTGGTCGTCGAGTGCGCCGAGGTGTGCGGTGAACGCGTCGGCGTCGGAGACGAGGCGGGTCACGATCGCCTCGTGCTCGAGGTCGTAGACGAAGCCGCACTCGGGGCACCGATCGGTGAGCGTGTCGAACCCGACGAACTCGAACATCCGCACGCCCGGCGCGAACGGCGCCGGGGGCGCGGCGAGGCGCTGCACGCCGACCGCGAAGAGGAAGGCGTCGGGCGCGACGAAGTCCGTTTCGCCGAATCCGGCGGTCGCGAAGGTCTCGCGGATGCGCGACGTCGTGTCGGGCGGACGGCGATGGCGGGTCCAGATGACGGTCGCGCCGGGCGCGCACAGCGACGGCAGCACCTCGACGGTGCGCACGATGTCGGCGTCGGTGACGTTGCCGAACACGCCGCAGGCGAGGACCAGGTCGGCCGGTACCGCCCCCGCGAACGCGTCCGTCGAGCCCGCGTCGGCGCACACGACGTCGATGGCCGCCGGCGCGGCGGCGCGGGCGCGTGCCGCGAGCTCGGGATCGAGCTCGACCAGGCGACCGGTGACGTCACCACCGCGCGGGTGGTCGGCGACGACGTCGAGCAGGTCGCGGCCGTCGCCCGCGCAGAAGCTGATGACGCGGATCGGACCCGGCGCCGCCGCCGTGAGCGCGCCGGCGACCGCGTGCTGCACGATCACGAGCCGGCGTGCGAGCGGGCCGTCGGCGTCGTCGTACGCGCGGTACCAGTCGACCCAGCGGCTCATCGTCACGACGGTATCGCCGGGCGGCCGGATCGCTCGGTAGGTTCCTGCGCGATGTCGTCCCGCTTCTCGCACCTGCTCGCGCCGGGCCGCATCGGGAAGCTCGAGATCCGCAACCGCATCCTGATGTGCCCCATGGGCGACTGTCTCGCGGAGCCCGACGGCTCGGTGAGCGAGCGCCAGATCGCGTACTACGAGGCCCGCGCGCGAGGCGGCGCGGGGCTCCTGCTCGTCGGCTCGGTGAGCGTCGCCTACCCGTCCGGTTCGTACGGCGCGCAGCAGACCGCGCTCTCGAGCGACGAGTTCCTTCCCGGCCTGCGCGCGCTCACCGATCGCGTGCACCACCACGGGGCGCGCATCGCCGCCCAACTCGTGCACGACGGCCAGCGCTCACTGCTCGATATCGCGCAGGGTCGTGCCGTGCTGTGCGCTTCGCCACCGGCGCGACCCGCCCCGGACCGGCTCTCGCAGATGGTGACCGCCGACGAGATCGCGGCGATGACCGCGCCGTTCACGCAGCCGACGTCGAAGTTCCGGCTGCAGGTCGCGACCGCCGAGGATCTTGCGTGGGTCGTCGAGACGTTCGCCGACGCGACCGAACGCGCGCGGCGGGCCGGGTTCGACGGTGTCGAGATCCACGCCGGGCACGGCTACTTGATCGACGACTTCCTCTCGCCGGCGTCGAACCAGCGCGCCGACGAGTGGGGCGGCGCGCTCGAGAACCGCGCCCGGCTGCTCGTCGAAGTGCTCCGCGCGGCGCGAGCGCGCGTCGGGAACGACTTCCCGATCTGGTTCCGCATCAACGCGCAGGAGAACTTCCGTGAGGGTGGCGAGACGTTCGACGACGCGCTACGAGTCATCTCGCTCGCGATCGCGGCGGGCGCCGACGCGGTGCACGTCAGCGCATTCGCGAACGGGAACGTCGCCGTCGGCATCACGCGATCGCACACGCCGCACGAACCCAACGCGCTCGTCGGCTTCGCGGCCGAGGTGCGCCGCCACGTGACCGTGCCGGTCATCACGTTCGGTCGCATCGAGCCCGACGACGCCGAGCGCGCGGTCGCGCAAGGTGCGGCCGACTTCGTCGCGATGGGCCGCAAGCTCCTCGCCGACCCGGAGCTGCCGGCGAAGCTGCGCGACGACCGCATCGACGATGTTCGGCCGTGCATCTATCAGTACCGCTGCATCGGCAACATCTTCCTCGGCACGAGCGTCGCCTGTGTCGCAAACCCCGCGACCGGACGGGGCGACCGCGCACCGGAGCCCGCGACGAACCCGCGCCGCGTGCTCGTGATCGGCGGTGGACCCGCGGGCATGCACACGGCCGCGGTGCTCGCGCGCCGCGGGCACGCGGTGACGTTGTGGGAGGCGGGCACGCGTCTCGGAGGGCGTCTCGTCGCCGCGGGACGGTGCGACGCCCCGATCGATCGCTTCGTCGGGTGGCTGCAGCACGAGCTCGACGGGTCGGGCGCGGCCGTCGCGCTCGGCGTCGACGCGACTCCGGAGCTCGTCGCGCGCGGTGGCTTCGACGAGGTGGTCGTGGCGACGGGCGCGGCGTGGAGCGGGCTCGAGGGCCCGGGCTCCGATCTGCCGTTCGTGCACACCGTCGACGGGCTCGGCTCGTGGCTCGCCGACGACGGCGCGTTGGTGGGCCGGCGCGTCGTCGTCATCGGAGGTGGCAAGGCGGGCCTCTCGCTCGCCGACCTCGCGTCGCGGCGCGGGCGTGAGGTCACGATCGTCGAGGCGACCAACGTGTTCGGAGCG
This sequence comes from Acidimicrobiia bacterium, assembly GCA_036271555.1. Lineage (NCBI taxonomy): Bacteria > Bacillati > Actinomycetota > Acidimicrobiia > Acidimicrobiia bacterium. The sequence goes on along the minus strand of DATBAK010000065.1, from coordinate 24,166 downwards.
GAGCTCGGCCTCCCGGGCCGCTTCGAGCTCGTCGCCACCCTCGAAGAACGGGGCGTGCGATTCGCGCCCGGCCGCGTCGTCGAGAGCATCGAAGCCGACGCCGTCTACGTGCGCGCCGGCGACGCCTCGGCCGAGCGGCTGCCCGCCGACTCCGTCCTCGTCGCGACGCCCGGCCGCCCCGACGAGACCGTGGCCACCGCCCTTACGGCCGCGGGAATCGTGCATCGCGTCATCGGCGACTGCCGCCGCGTGGGCATGCTCGAGGGCGCCCTTCTCGACGCGGCCGATGTCGGCATGTCACTGTGAGGGCGTGAGCTCGGCACGGATGCGACGAGCGCTCGTCATCACGATCGTGGCGATGATCGCAGGGGCAACGACGGTCTCGGGGCGCGCGGTGGCGACGGGTACCGCGCAATCGGCGGAGCGCCTGCCCGCGGGATTCCACGACAAGCTGGTCGCCACGGTCGAGGATCCGGTCGCGCTCGCGCCGATGCCCGACGGCCGCACGCTCGTCGCCGATCAGCAGGGCAAAGTCTTCGTCCTGCGCGCGAACGGCAAGCTCGTCGCGACGCCCGCGCTCAACCTCACGGCGATCGTGTGCGCCGGTTTCTCGGAACGCGGCCTGCTCGGTGTCGCGATCGACCCCGCGTTCGCGACGAACGGGTTCGTGTACGTGTACTACACGTTCCGCAACGGCACGCAGTGCGGCACGCTCAGCGCCGACGTGCCGGTCGACCGCGTGTCGCGCTTCACGATGCACGGCAACACGATCGACCGCGCGAGCGAGAAGATCCTCATCGACGGGATGATCTCGTACCACGCGAATCACGAGGCCGGTGACGTCGGCTTCGGACACGACGGCATGCTCTACGTGAGCGTCGGTGACGGTGGCTGCGACTACACGGGCGCGAGCGGGTGCGACGGCGACAACGCGACCTCGCGGCGCGGCAACACGCTGCGCGGCAAGGTGCTGCGCATCACGCGGACCGGCGGCATCCCGAGCGACAACCCGTTCCGCGGCGCAGGTACCGCGCGCTGCAACCACGGCGATGCCGCACCGATGAAGGTCTGCCAGGAGACGTTCCTGCGCGGGTTGCGCAATCCCTTCCGCTTCGCGTTCGACCCGAACGTCGCGCGCACGCGGTTGTTCGTCGACGACGTCGGTCAGGCCACGTGGGAGGAGATCGACGCCGCGGTGCCGGGCGCCGACTACGGGTGGAACGTGCGCGAGGGCCACTGCGCGAACGGATCGACGACCGACTGCGGCCCGCCGCCCGCGGGCATGACCAATCCCATCTTCGACTACCGGCACCTCCAGGGCTGCGGCACGATCACGGGCGGCGCGTTCGTGCCGAACGGTGTGTGGTCGGCTCGGTTCAAAGGCGGTTACCTCTACGCCGACTACCTCTGCGGCCGCATCGCGCTGCTCGCACCGAATGCCAAGGGCGGCTGGACGTCCAAGTCGTTCGTGAAAGGCCTCGGCGCGGGCTCGGTGATCGCGCTGCGCTTCGCGCCCCACAACGGCACGAAGGCGCTGTATTACACGACCTACGCGAACGGCGGCGAGGTCCACGTCATCACGCACTCGTAGCTGATCGGCGCGTCCCGGCAACCTTTGCCGAGGGTCCGGTGTCGGTGAGCGTGTGGATGCGGTGTCGGTCAATCTGGTGACCGTGGGGGAGCTGACCGAGTTCGGGCCCGTCGAGTCCGAGCCGTCCTTCGACGAGTTGTTCGAGACCCACTACCGGTCCGCGCTGCGACTCGCCGTGCTGCTCGTCGGCGATCAGGCCTCCGCAGAGGACCTCGTCGCCGACGCGTACGTGCGCGTGTACGTGCAGTGGCGCCGCGGTCGGGTGAGCAACGTCGAGGCGTACCTGCGTCGAGCGGTCGTGAACGCGGTGAAGAACGCGTGGCGCCGGCGCAGCGTCGCGCGCCGCTTCGAACGGCTCGTCACGCAGTCGACCTTCGACGCCGATCCGCGCGCGCTCGACACGCTCGTCGTGGAGCGCGACGAGCTGCTGGCCGCGTTGCACTCGCTGCCGCCGGGCCAGCGCCAGTGCATCGTGCTGCGGTACTACGAAGATCTCTCCGAGGCGCAGACCGCCGCGATGCTCGGCATCGCGGTCGGAACGGTGAAGTCGCAGACCGCGAAGGGGCTGGCGCGGCTCGCGTCGATCATGGAGGGCGGGGCACAACGATGAGCGACGACGACGCGCGCGTGCGCGCGCGGTTGCACGAGTACGCCGACGCGGTCGAGCCGGTCTCCGACATTCCGGCGGCGGGGCGCGCACGGTACCGGCGGCGAGTGCGGCGCCGAAGCGGGGCGGCCGTGCTCGCGGGCGTGTTGGTCGTGGTCGGCGCGAGTGGTGTCGGCGTCGAGCTGTCGCGTGGGCCGTCGCACTCGGTGCAGTTCGCCACGCACGGCGCTTCGTCGAGCTCGTCCGCGGGCCCGACGGCGACGACGGAGCCGTCGATTCTCGTGAGGTCCGCCATCGCCGACACGACGTGGATCAGCGACGACGCCGGCTGGGCCTTGACCCGCTCCTCGATCCTGCAGACCATCGACGGCGGGCTGACCTGGCGGTCGGTCGCGGACGCACCCGCCTCGGTCACACACATTCGATTCGCGGACGCGCGCCACGGCTATCTCTTCGGCGACTCGTTCTTCACGACCGACGACGGTGGCGCGACATGGACGCATTCGTCGTCGCCGCCGGTCGTCGCGCTCGAGGTCGCGCACGGACGCGCGTACCGGCTGGTGAGTGTGGGCGACGGCTGCCCGGGTCCCTGCGACTACGAGCTCCAGAGCTCGGTCGTCGGCACGTCGCTCTGGGCGCGCGTCACGACGCCCGACATCGGTCCGGGCACGGAGGCGCAGCTGCTCTACGACGGTCCCCGGCTGTACATCGCGACGTATCAGTCGGCGATGGGCTCGACCGAGCGGCATCTCGTTCGCTCGGTCGACAGTGGTGCGACGTGGCAGTCGAGTCCGAACCCGTGCTCGCTCGGTGTCCAGGATCTCCTCGTGCAGCTCGCGGCCGCGCCGGGCGGGTTCGTCGCCGCGCTGTGCCGGCACGCGGCCGGCGGCACGTACGTCCGCGCCTCGTCGGACGCGGGCGCGACCTTCGGTCCCGGCCGTTCACTGCCCAGCCCGTTCAGCGCGCCCGGTGGTGGCGGGGCTGCGATCGCAGCAGGGACATCGACCTCGATCGTCGTCGTCGGGACCGACGGAGCCAACGCCCACGTGGTGGTGTCGCACGACGTCGGCGCGAGCTGGGCGGAGACGCTGACCGTGCCCGGCTTCACGATCAACGACGGCGTCTCGTTCCTCGGGTTCGAGGACGCGCAGACCGGGCGGGTCGCGATCGGGGACTCCCGGATCTGGACGACGCGCGACGGCGGTGACACCTGGACGGCCCACCGCGCCTGAGTCAGCCGGTCGGGTCGTCCTCGTGGGGCGCCGATTCGATCCGGAAGCCGCCGATCGGCGCGGACTCGCCGGTGGCGGAGAGCGCGCCGGTGAGGACGTCGTCGTGCGACTCCGTGCCGGACGGCTGCTCCGCGAACGGCCACTGGTGCAGCTCGGGCGCGAGCAGGAACCACACGCTTCCGAGCACCACCGCGATCGCGACGAACAACGGCCACGCGGGCGTGCGCTCGGCACCGATCGAAGGGTCGGCGTAGTGCGACGCGCCGTAGCCGATCGCGAACGCCGTGGAGGCTGCGACCGCGACACCCCACGCCGTGTGCCAGAGCGTTCGCCGCTGGTGCTCGGATACTTCGCTCACCGCGAAGAATGGTACGGCGAGCCGTCTTGCTGCTCCGAGTCGGGCCGCGCTCGCTCGTCCGAGGAACTCAGAGTTTGCGGAGCACGGTGACGACGCGGCCATAGATGGAGATCTCGCTCGGGTCGAACACCATCTCGTCGAGCGTCGGGTTCTCGGGCCGCAGGACGATCTTGTTGCGCCGGCGCAGGAAGGTCTTGACCGTCGCCTCGTCGCCGGGGATGCCGGCCACGACGATCTCACCGTTCTCGGCCGTCGGCTGGCTGCGCACGACGACGTAGTCGCCGTCGAAGATGCCGACCTCGATCATCGAGTCGCCGCGCACGCGCAGCATGAAGAGGTCGCCGTCGCCGGTGAGGTCCTCGGGGACGGGCAGCGTCTCCTCGATGTTCTCGGCCGCGAGCACGCCGGTGCCGGCGGCGACGTCGCCGACGAGCGGGACGTGCCGGACGGGCCGGCGCTCGACCGTCGCGCCGCTGCTCGGCTCGTACGTGATCTCGAGCGCGCGCGGCTTCGTCGGGTCGCGGTGGATGTAGCCCTTGTCCTGCAGGGCGGCGAGGTGCGCGTGCACCGTCGAGGGCGACGACAGACCGACCGCCTCGCCGATCTCACGCACGCTCGGCGGGTAGCCCCGCCGCCGTACTTCGGTGTCGATGAACTCGAGCACCTGCCGCTGTCGGTCCGTGAGCCGCGCACCTTCGGGGGACATGTCCGGAAGGTAACACGATCACGCGTTCGTGGCAAACACCCGTTCGCATTTGCCTCTTGACACCGAACGTCTGTTCGCCAACGATGACTGTCTCACCCCCGTGGTTCGATCCGCATCGAGCCCACCCCGCTCGGCCACCAGCCGGAGCCTGCGGGGCGGGGAGTCCGGAGCCCACCTCGCTCCGGCGAACGAGACGAGGAGTGTCCAGATGGTTGCCGTCATGTATCCGGTCGAGACGTCGAGGCGTGGTGCGGGTGTCCTTCCCGGCCCCGCTGCGTCCCTGCGGCGTCGACCGCCCGCCACCCGCCGAAGCCACCGACCCGCCGCCACCTACTGGCGGCGTCGGGTCGTCGCCGTCGGGATCGCGCTCGGGACCGTGCTGACGGCGGCCCACGCGGGCGCGGCGCTCGGAGGCTCCCCCCTCACCGCCTCCGGGCGCCGCCCGCATGTGGTCACGCACATCGTGCAGCCCGGCGACACGCTCTGGAAGATCGCCGGCGAGCTCGACCCGAAGGCCGATCCACGCGAGATCGTCGACGAGCTCGTCGCGGCGCGCCACACGACCGCGCTCGTGCCGGGCGAGACGATCATGTGGCTCGGAAACTGAGCGCATGGTCGCGCCGATTCTGATGCGAGAAGCCGGCGGTAGCGTGCGCGCATGCGCTGTCCGTACTGCCGTGCCGACGACGACAAGGTCATCGACTCGCGGCTGGCGGAGGACGGTACGGCCGTGCGCCGGCGGCGCGAGTGCCTGGCCTGCGGGCGTCGCTACAGCACGCTCGAGCGCGCGCTCGACGTGTCGCTCGTCGTGCGGAAGCGCTCGGGTGAGCTCGAGCCCTTCGACCACGACAAGCTCGTCGCCGGGATCGCCCGTGCGGCGAGCGGCCGCCTCGACGACGACACCGTCGACACGGTCGGGTCGGAGATCACGGAGTCGCTGCGCGAGCGCGGCGCCGAGATCAGCAGCGAGGAGCTCGGCATGGCCGTGCTCGAGCGGCTGCGTGCGCTCGACCCGGTCGCGTATCTGCGGTTCGCGTCCGTCTACAAGGGATTCGAGGGCCTCGACGACTTCGAGCGGGCCGTCGACGAGCTCCAGCGCGACCTCGCGAACCGGGACGTCGGGCCGAGCCTCGAGAAGACGACGGAGCCCAAGCAGCCTCGTCGCTGAGGCTTCCGCGAAAAAGCGTTCTGACCAGCACCGACGCGGGTCCGATTCTGTTGACACCGGTGTAATTCCGGTGCTGTAATAACCCTCCATCTCGCGTCGAGGGAACGGCGAACCACTAGATATTGTGGTTTGGCCAATGGCGTTGGGGTCGGGTGACCAGCACATCCACCATCCAGCAATGGGCCCGGGCGGGTCCGAGTAGGGGGAACCACTTATGGCGATGGCGCCGCAGCAGCTCGGCATCGGGATCCGCCGGCACTTCTCGACTGCCGGTGTGGACCCGTACGACACGGTCGAGTGGGAGCGGCGCGACGCGCGGATCCAGAACTACAAGGACGGCACCGACGCCTTCTTCCAGCCCGACGTCGAGTTCCCGGTCAGCTGGTCCCAGAACGCGACGAACATCGTCGCCCAGAAGTACTTCCGCGGCACCCTCGGCATGCCCGAGCGCGAGTCGTCGCTCCGCCAGGTCATCGACCGCGTCGCCGACACGATCACCGAGTGGGGTGCGCGCGACGGCTACTTCGTCGACACCGCCGAGGCCGACGCGTTCCGCGACGAGCTGAAGTACCTGCTCGTCCACCAGCGCGCCGCGTTCAACAGCCCGGTGTGGTTCAACATCGGCGTGAACGGCGTGCCGCAGCAGGCGAGCGCGTGCTTCATCCTCGCCGTCGACGACACGATGGACGCGATCCTCAACTGGTACCGCGAGGAGGGGACGATCTTCAAGGGCGGCTCGGGTGCGGGCATCAACCTCTCGCGCATCCGCTCGTCGAAGGAGCACCTCAAGGGCGGCGGCACCGCGTCGGGTCCGGTGAGCTTCATGCGCGGCGCCGACGCGTCGGCCGGCACGATCAAGTCGGGTGGCAAGACGCGGCGCGCCGCGAAGATGGTGATCCTCAACGCCGACCACCCGGACGTCGAGGAGTTCGTCTGGTGCAAGGCCGTCGAGGAGCGCAAGGCGCGGGCGCTGCGCGACGCCGGGTTCGACATGGACCTCGACGGCGCCGACAGCCACTCGATCCAGTACCAGAACGCGAACAACTCCGTCCGCGTCACCGACGAGTTCATGAACGCGGTGCTCGAAGACGCGGACTGGGCGCTGCGTGCGGTCACGAACGGCGAGCCGGTGAAGACGGTCAAGGCGCGTGACCTGTTCCACCAGATCTCGCGCTCGGCGTGGGAGTGCGCCGACCCCGGCATGCAGTTCGACACGACGATCAACCGCTGGCACACGGCGCCGAACACCGGCCGCATCAACGCGTCGAACCCGTGCTCCGAGTACATGCACCTCGACAACTCGGCGTGCAACCTCGCGAGCATCAACCTGCTCACGTACCTCGGCGACGACGGCAGCTACGACGTGGAGAGCTTCCGCCATACGGTCGAGGTGATGTTCACCGCGCAGGAGATCCTCGTCGGCAACGCCGACTACCCGACGGAGAAGATCGCGGACAACAGCCGGGCGTTCCGTCAGCTCGGTCTGGGCTACGCGAACCTCGGCGCCACGCTGATGGCGCAGGGCATGGCGTACGACTCGGTCGAGGGTCGCGCCTTCGCGGCGACGATCACCGCGTTGATGACGGGCCACGCGTACGCGACGAGCGCGAAGACGGCGTCGCGCATGGGGCCCTTCGCGGGCTACGCCGACAACGCCGAGCCGATGCTGCGGGTGCTGCGCATGCACCGCGCCGAGGTCGCACGGATCGACGAGGAGCTCGTGCCGACCGAGCTGCTGAGCGCGGCGCAGGAGTCGTGGGACGAAGCGGTCGAGCTCGGCGAGCAGTTCGGCGTGCGCAACTCGCAGGCGACGGTGCTCGCGCCGACCGGCACGATCGGTCTGATGATGGACTGCGACACGACCGGCATCGAGCCCGACCTCGCGCTGAGCAAGGCGAAGAAGCTCGTCGGCGGCGGCACGATGTACATCGTCAACCGCACGGTGCCGCGTGCACTGCGCAAGCTCGGCTACGACGCCGGCCAGGTCGACGCGATCGTGCAGTACATCGACGAGCACAAGACGATCCTCGGCGCGCCGGGCTTCGACGCCGCACACGAGCCCGTGTTCGCGTGCTCGATGGGCGACAACCCGATCCACCACATGGGCCACGTCACGATGATGGGCGCGGTGCAGCCGTTCATCTCCGGAGCGATCTCGAAGACCGTGAACCTGCCCGAAGAGGTGAGCGTCCGCGACGTCGAGATGGTGCACGTGGAGGCGTGGCGACTCGGGCTGAAGGCGGTCGCGATCTACCGCGACAACTGCAAGGTCGGGCAGCCGCTGTCGACGCAGAAGAAGGCGGGCGCGAGCGAGTCGAGTGACGGCTCGGTCGAGCGGGTCGTGGAGCGCATCGTCGAGACGGTGATCGTGCAGGAGCCGGTGCGGCAGAAGCTGCCGCGGGTGCGCACGAGCAAGACGCTGTCGTTCCGGGTCGCCGACTGCCACGGCTACGTGACCGTCGGCGAGTACGAGGACGGCCGCCCCGGCGAGATCTTCCTCAAGGTCGCGAAGCAGGGCTCGACGCTCGCCGGCATCATGGACGCGTTCGCGATCTCGGTGAGCCACGGCCTGCAGTACGGCGTGCCGCTCGAGGCGTTCTGCGAGATGTTCACGAACTTCCGGTTCGAGCCGGCGGGCATGACCGACGACCCGGAGATCCGGTTCGCGACGAGCCTCGTCGACTACATCTTCCGGCGACTCGCGATCGAGTACCTCGCCTTCGACAAGCGCGAGGCGATGGGCATCCTCTCGGTGAGCGAGCGCATGCAGCCGACGCTGCCGGGTGTGGAGGAGGCGACGACGCCGACCGCGTCGTCGCTCGACCTGCCGCTCGAGGATCAGGCGCCCTCCGCGGCGCTGCCGGCCGCGGCACCCGCCGCGTCCCGCGCGCCGAAGCCGCGGGCGCGCGAGCGCGACGTCGTGATCTGCCACCTGTGCGGCGACATCATGCAGCGGGCCGGCTCCTGCCACGCCTGCCCGTCCTGCGGCGCGACGAGCGGCTGCTCGTAGCGGTCGCATCACGATCGGGTCCGGCCGCGCTCACGGATGAGCGCGCCGGTCTCATTCTCCTTCTCGTTTTTCGCCCAGCCCGCTCGGACCGACGGTTGCGTGTGCACGCGCGCCGTCGGTCCCGGCGCGTGCGGTCGGTCGCCGTCGGTGCGTCGGGCGGGACGGGTAGAACGAGTCGGTGCCCTGGGGCTACCTGATCTCCGTCGGCATCCTCGCAGCGCTCACGCTGCTCGCACTCTGGCCCCTGCGCGCGCCGGGGCCGCTCGCCCGGCTGTCGTGGATCCTCACGATGGAGCTCGACGAGGTGCCGCAGATCGGCGTCGTGTGGATCGTCGCCGCGACCGCGATCGCGTTCGCCGACGGCGACGTCGAGAGCGCGGGCGCGTGGCTCGTGTTCGCATTGGCGTGCGTCACGACCGTCGGACTCGTGGTGGTCCTCGCGCGCGTTCACCGGAGCGCGAGCACGGTGCGACGCGCGCTCGACAGGTCAGGGATGGCCGCATCGCGACGCGCGCATCGTCGACCGACGCTCGCGATGTTCGCGGCGCCGGTGTCGTTCCTCGCGCGTCCCGGTGAGATCGAGCGCATCAAGAACATCGCCTACGGCGACGAAGGCCGCGCCCACCGACTCGACGTCTACCGCCATCGGTCCCGCCCCGCCGACGCGCCGGTGCTCGTCCACTTCCACGGAGGTGGGATGGAGCATGGGAACAAGAGCCGCGAGGCGAAACCGCTGATGTATCGCTTCGCGCGCCAGGGCTGGGTGTGCGTGAGCGCCAACTATCGCCTCGGCGGCGCGGTGCGCTACGCGGACCGGCTCGCCGACGTGAAGCGCGTGCTCGCGTGGATCCGCACCGAGGGCGTCGAGCTCGGCGCGGATCCGAACCTGATCATCGTGAGCGGGAGCTCGGCCGGCGCGCATCTCGCGATCACCGCCGCGCTCACTCCGAACGAGCCGGCGTTGCAGCCGGACATCGAGTGCGACACGTCGGTCGCCGCCGCGATCGGGTTCTACGGCTTCTACGGCCACGCCGACGACTCGGTGCCGTCGTCACCGTCCGACGTGGTGCGCGCGGCCGCGCCGCCGCTTCTCATCGCGCACGGGACGAACGACACCTTCGCACCCGTCGACGCCGCGCGCGAGCTCGTCGAGCGGCTGCGCGCCGTCGCGACGCAGCCCGTCGTCTACATCGAGCTCACCGGCGCGCAGCATTCCTTCGACCTCTTCCACTCGGTGCGCTACGAAGCGGTGATCGACGGCGTCGAGACGTTCACCGACTGGGTTCGCGCGCACCGCTCGGCGCGCTGATCCCGAGCGCGTCCCGCGGGTCGTCGTAGGACTTGAGCTCGATCACGTTGCCGCTCGGATCGGCGAGCTTGGCGCTCGTCTTGCCCCGCAGGCGACCGCTCGTGTCGGTCTCCACCGGGCTGATCCAGCGCACCTCGTGATCGCCGAGGCGCGCGAGCAGCGCGTCGAGCGCGGCGCGGTCGAGGGTCACGCCGAAGTGGCGCACGCCGGGCGCGTCGTCGGGGGCCACCTCGGCGGGCCGTTCCTGGAGCGTGAGCTGGAGACCGAAGAACCACACGTCGATCGCGTGGGTGCCGATGTGCTGGCCGGCCTCGCAGCCCAGCGCATCGACGTAGAAGGCGCGGGCGGCGTCGAGGTCGCGTACCGGGATGGACAGATGGAGGATCGGCTCCACGGCCCGACGCTACCGCCGCGGCTCAACGGATCGCCGACGAGAAGCGTCGGACGGGATGATGAGCACCGTGCGCGCGGCCAAGACCGTCCTCGCAGTGAGCGGGTTGCTCATCGCGGTCGTCGCGGGTTGTTCGCACAGCCCGCAGCGCGGCGCGACCACCGCGCACCGCCCGACGACCAGCGACATCTACGGACCGCCGAGCGACGCGGCGATCGCCGCGCTCTCGCGCGCGACGGTGCCGACCGCCGGTCGCGACTGTGGTCACGTTGCGCTCGACTCGGGCTGGCCGACGACCACGATCATGTCCGACAAATCGGTCTGCCTCCGCGACGCGGATCGGATGGGTCGGGCCGCGTTCATGATCGCCACCGGTCGCGACTACGACCACAGCGCCTACCGGATCGTGCTCACGACGGCGGGCGACCACCGGCTGCTCGTGACGGTGATCGACGCGAGCCCGACGGGCGCGGTGCGGCGGTACGGATGGCGCTGCGGGGTACCGGCCGAGCCGATCGCGATGTCGGTGTTCTTCCCGAACGGCCGACCGGAACCCGCGCTCGTCGACAACGGGCACTGCACCTCTACGTCGACGTGACCTCGAGCAGGCCGCGGCTCGTCGCGATGCGCTCGACCGTCCAGGCCGCGCCCGGCGCGAGCGCTCGGAGCTCGCCCTCGAGTTGCGGCGTGCGCCGCTCGTCGATCGCGAGGAACAGCACCGCGACGGGCCCGTCGTGACCGTCGCCGTTCGTCGCGGTGACCGGCCACCCGCGCCCGCGCAACGCCGGCACGAGGTGCGCGTCGACGGGTGCGAACACGCGCACGGACACGTGGCCCGTCCGCACCCGCCGGTCGATGACGCAACCCAGGAGTACGCCCAACCCGACGCCGACCGCGTACGCGGCGACGCGCGCGACGTCGCCCATGTCCTGCACGACGCGCGAGATCGCGGTGACCTGCAGGACGGCTCCGATGCACCCGAGCACCACGCCGCCCGTCACGCGGCCGCGGATCGTGATCGCCACGCGCCACTGCCAGAGCGCGACCTCGACGAGGACGATGGCCATGATCACGACGGCTTCCATTGCGATGCTCCGGGTTCGTACGGACAGGTCAACTCGGTGGTGCGAAGAACTCCAGCGCGATCCCGTCGGGGTCGCGGAAGCTCAGGCCCGACCCGTAGGCCGCGTCCTTGATGCCGCCGTGCTCGATGCCGAGCGCTTCGAGGCGGCTCGCCCACTGCTCGAGCTCGGCGCGGCTCGCGCAACCGAACGCGACGTGGTCGAGACCGACGCGGTACTCGCTGAAGCGATCGCTCGGCGCGGGGGTCTTGTGTTGGTGCAAGCCGATCAGCGTGCCGTTGCCGAGCAGGTACACGGTGTGGTGCATGTCGGGGTCGGTGTCCTCGTCGATCACGGGGCTCGCGTCGAAGAGGGCCTCGTACCAGGGCACGCTCACGGAGAGGTCGCGGATGGTCAGGGCGACGTGGGTCAAGGGAGGGAACTCCGTCATCTTCGGTTCCTTTTCGAGTACTCGCGGGGGTGGATATCGTCGGTGTCAGTGTGCGTGGCGGCGGGCCGCGTGACCATGACCGAGGTGCCGCGGCTGCTTGCCGCGTGACCGGAGTCACGACGACGAATGGTGGGCGAGGTGGACGCGCCGCGCGATGACGACGATCTCGTGCTCGCGGCCGCGCTCGAGCAGCTCCGGCTCGAGGGCGCGCTCTTCTTCCGTTCCGAGCTGAGCGAGCCGTTCGAGTTCGAGTCGGAACCGCTCGCGATGGCGGACGCGCTGCATCCCGGCGCCGACCGCCTGATCCTGTTCCACATCGTTGCCGCGGGCTCGTGCTGGGTCGAGGCGACGGAGGGAGCGCGGCACTGGGCGCGCGAGGGCGACGTGATCGTCCTGCCGTACGGCGATCATCACGCCATCGGCGGTCGTGCCGACGCGAACCGCGTGTCGATCCAGTCGTTGCTCGACCCGTTGCCGTGGCGCGATCTGCCGTTGCTGCGCCACGGCGGCGGTGGTGCGCGCACCGAGCTCGTGTGCGGATACCTCACCTCGCCCGATCCGTTGTTCGACCCCGCGCTGCGCGCGTTCCCACCCGCGTTCGTCGTGCGGCTGCCCGACGGCGCCGGCTCGGGCTGGGTTCGGGCGAGCGTCACCTACGCGCTGGAGCACGGCATCCCGAGCAACGCGAGTCCGAACCCGATCAGCACGCGCCTGCCCGAGCTCGTGCTCGTGGAAGTGTTGCGCGCGCACCTCGCGACCGCGCCGGCCGCGGATCACGGGTGGCTCGCGGCGCTGCGGGACCCGGTGCTCGCGCCCGCGCTCGCGTTGCTGCACGCGTCGCCCGAGAGAAAGTGGACGGTGACGGAGCTCGCGTCGCACGCGGCCGTGTCGCGTTCACTGCTCGACGAACGCTTTCGCGAACGGCTCGGTTCGTCGCCCATCCGCTACCTGACCGAGTGGCGCATGCATCTCGCCGAAGACTTGCTCGCGACGACCGAGCTCGGGATCGTCGCGGTCGCGCGTCGGGTCGGGTACGAGTCGGAGGAGGCGTTCAGCCGCGCGTTCAAGCGGGCGCGCGGGCTCTCACCGAGTCACTGGCGCGCGGCGCGAGAACGCGCGCCGCGCGGAGCCAGGCAGTACGGTCGTTCCTGACAGGGGTGTCAGGTCGAGGGGGCTGCGATGACCGGATCGGCGCGCGCGAAGTCGCTCGTCACGTTGGCGGTGTGTCTCTGCATGCTCGCGGCGTGCAGCAGCAGTGGCAGCAAGGGTGCGGCGCCGAACGGCGGCAACAACACCGCGGTGACGAACGGCGGCACACCCGACCCCAACGGTGTCCTCAAGTACGGCGTCGACCTCAACAGCGCGTTCTCCGACAACTTCGACCCCGGCAAGCTGCAGAACGACTGCGCGAACGAAGAGCTCTCGCTCATCTACGACGGGCTCACGCTCGCCCGCAGCAACACCGACATGCTGCCGGGCGTCGCCCAGAGCTGGACCGTCGACAACCCGCTGCAGATCACGTTCCACCTCACGCCGAACCTGAAGTTCTCCGACGGCACGCCCGAGGACTCGGCCGCGGTGAAGGCGAGCCTCCTGCACACGAAGCTCAGCCCGACGCGTACGTCGCTCTTCGTCATCGGCTCGATCGACACGCCCGACGCGACCACGGTCGTGCTGCACCTCACCAAGCCGCAGGCCGGCGACGTGATCTGGGCGCTGTCCTACATCGACGGCATGATCTACTCGCCGGCCGCGATCGCGCACCTCGACAAGACGCCCGTCGGCGGTGGTCCGTTCAAGCTCAAGAGCTACGAGACCGGCCAGCTGCTCTCGCTGGAGAAGAACCCGACGTCCGGCGACGCGTCGAAGTACAAGCTCGCGGGCGTCGACTTCGTGCAGGTGGGCTCGGGGCCGCAGGCCGTGACCGCGCTGCAGTCGGGTCAGGTCGACATGATCGACCTGCAACCCGACCAGCTCGCGGCGGTGAAGGCGAACCCGTCGAAGTTCGCCATCGCGAGCGGCCCGTCGCTCGACTACGCCACCATCCACTTCCGTATGGACCAGGGTCCGTTCGCGAACGAGAAGGTGCGGCAGGCCGCCGAGTACGCGGTCGATCGCAACCAGATCAACTCGATCGTCTTCGGCGGCCAGGGCGAGATCGCGGACCAGCTGTTCCCGAAGGGCACCGCCGGCTACGACGCGAGCCTCGCCGGCAAGTACAAGTACGACCCCGCGAAGGCGAAGTCGATGCTGCAGGCCGCGGGTGTGCCGACGCCCGTGAAGTTCGACCTCGTGCTCATCGCCGGCATCCCGCTCTTCGAGCGCATGGCGCCGCTGATCCAGAACGAGATGGCGGCCGCGGGCTTCAAGGCGAACCTCGTGCGCGTCACACCGACCGCGATCCTCACGCAGGTGTACCTGCAGAAGAAGGGCGACGCGATCGTCACCACCGACCTCACCAACGGCCCCGCGCTCTGGAACAACTTCGGCGGCAACTACACGTCGGCCGGCTTCGTCGCCGGCGCGATGGGTTCGAAGCGGCCCGAGATCGAGACGCTCGTGCACACGGCGGAGAAGTCGGGCAAGTTCGACGGGGCTGCGCTCCAGCAGCCGATGCAGCAGGCGTCGAGTCTGGTGATGAGCGAAGGCCTCGAGGTTCCGCTGATCTTCCAGACGCGCATGGTCGCGTTCAACAAGGCGCGCGTCGGCGGCACGATCACGGCACCGATCGGCTCGTGCCGTTCGAACCTCGAAAACGTCTTCATCAAGCAGCAGTAACCGTTCGCGCAAGAGAGGAGGCGCAGCTCGTTGGGCGCGTTCATCGTTCGCCGGCTGATCGCGCTCGTACCGCTGCTCCTCCTGATCTCGTTCGCGGTCTTCGCGCTGGTGCTCGTGATCCCCGGCGATCCCGCGCGCACGCTCGCGGGCGGCACCCACGCGGACCCCGCGAAAGTCGTGCAGATCCGCCACCAACTGCATCTCGATCAGCCGTTGGTGAAGCAGTACTGGCGGTGGCTGAGCCACGCGGTGCGCGGCAACCTCGGCACCTCGATCTATCCGGCGACGCACACCGTTTCGCAGGAGATCGCGCACCGCTTCCCGATCACGCTGAGCCTCACGCTCGCGGCGATGGTCGTGTCGCTGATCATCGGCATCCCCGGCGGCATCCTCGCGGGACTCAAGCCGGGCTCGGCGCGTGACCGTTCGGTGACGTTCGGCACGAGCCTCGGCATCGCGATGCCCGACTTCTGGGTCGCGATGATCCTCGTCGTGCTCTTCGCGGTGAAGACGCATCTGTTACCCGCGATCGGGTACGTCGGCATCAGTCAGGACCCGGCCGGGTGGCTGCGCGACATGGCGCTGCCGTGCATCGCGCTCGGACTCGCGGGTGGCGCGACGATCGCCCGCCAACTGCGGGGCTCCCTGATCGACGCGATGGACCAGGACTACATCCGCACCGCGCGCGCGATGGGACTGCGACGACGCACGATCATCGGCAAATACGCGTTGAAGAACGCGGCGACGCCGGTGCTGACCCTCGTCGGCCTCCAGTTCGCGTACCTGCTCGGCGGCACCTTCATCATCGAGCAGATCTTCTCGATCCCGGGCATGGGCTCGTACATGCTCGGCGCGATCCAGCTGAAGGACCTGCCGAAGGTGCAGGGCGTCGTGCTCGTGACCGCAGTGATCTTCGTGGTCGTGAACCTCGTCGTCGACGTCGGCTACGGGTTCCTCAGCCCGAAGGTGCGCGTGTCGTGAGCCTCGCGAGCCCGTTCTCGTCGAACCCGCCGGTACCGATCGGCGAGGAGTTGCCGGTCGACGACGACGTCGTCGGTGAGTCGCGCGGCCGTTTCTGGCGCCGCTTCTTCGCAACGAAGACCGCGGTGTTCGGGCTCGCGTTCCTCGTGATCATCGGCCTCGCCGCGATCTTCGCGTCGGTGATCGCGCCGCACTCGCCGAACCAGAACTTTCCCGTGATCAACGGCACACCGTCGTCGGCGCACTGGCTCGGAACCGACGATCTCGGCCGCGACATCCTCAGTCGCATCATTTACGGCGGACAGATATCGCTGCAGGCGACCGTGCAGATCGTGTTCCTCGCGGTGATCGTCTCGTTGCCGCTCGGGCTCATCGCCGGTTACTTCGGCGGCTGGCGCGACCACCTGCTGATGCGGATCATGGACGCGCTGTTCGCGTTCCCGCCGCTCGTGCTCGCGCTGACGGTCGCCGCACTGCTCGGCGCCAGCCTCGTCAACGAGTCGATTGCGATCGCAGTCGTGTTCGTGCCCGGTTTCGTTCGCCTCATCCGCGGTCAGGTGCTCGCGGTGCGCGAGGAGACGTACATCGAGGCGTCGCGCTCGCTCGGTGCGGGCTCGTGGCGCATGCTCCGCAAGCACGTGCTCCCGAACGTCGCGTCGCCGCTCATCGTGCAGGTCGCGCTCGCGCTCGGTTACGGCCTGCTCGCCGAAGCCGGGCTGAGCTTCCTCGGACTCGGCGTGCAACCGCCGCGAGCGAGCTGGGGCGGCATGCTCAGCGAGGCGTACACGTACGTGCTGAACGACGCGTGGGCGCTGGTGGTGCCGGGTGTCGCGATCGCGCTGACGGTGCTGTCGTTCAACCTCGTCGCCGACGGTCTGCGCGACTCGCTCGGCCGCGAACGGTTCACGGGGCGCGAATGACGTCGACGTCCGAAGCGCGCGCCGACGAGCCGGAGGCGCGACCAGAAACCGCGACTGCGACCGGATCGTTGCTGGCCGTGCGCGACCTGCGCGTCGAGTTCGCGGGTGCCGGCGGATGGCAGCCGGTCGTCGAGGACGTGACGTTCTCGATCAACCGGGGCGAGACGCTCGGTCTGGTCGGCGAGAGCGGCTCCGGAAAGACGGTGTCGTCACTCGCGGTGCTGCGGCTGATCCCCGAGGGCAACGGCCGCATCGCGACGGGTTCGATCGACTTCGAGGGCCGCAACCTGCTCACGCTCTCGAACGAGGCGATGCGCCAGGTGCGCGGCAACGAGATCGCGATGGTGTTCCAGGAGCCGATGACGAGCCTCAATCCGGCGTTCACCGTCGGCGACCAGATCGCGACCGCGGTGCGCTCGCACCGGAAGGCATCGCGCCGCGACGCGCACGCGCGCGCGCTCGAGATGCTCGATCGCGTCGGGATTCCCGACGCGAAACGGCGCGTCGACGACTATCCGCACGCGCTGTCGGGCGGCATGCGCCAGCGGGCGATGATCGCGATGGCGCTCGCGTGCGACCCGAAGCTGCTCATCGCCGACGAGCCGACGACCGCCCTCGACGTCACCGTGCAGGCGCAGATCCTCGACCTCATGCGGTCGCTGCAACAGGAGCTCGGCACCGCGATCTTGTTCGTGACGCACGACTTCGGCGTGGTCGCCGACATCTGCGATCGGGTCGCGGTGATGTACGCGGGGCAGATCGTCGAAGAGGCGCCTGTGGCCGCCGTGTTCGCGCGGCCGCACCACCCGTATTCGGAAGGCTTGCTCGTCTCGATGCCGCAGGCCGCGGCGCGCGGCGCGCGGCTCACGGTGATCCCGGGGCAGGTGCCCCGGCCGGGCGCGATGCCGGCCGGCTGCCGATTCAACCCGCGTTGTCAGTACTCGACGGCCGCGTGCGCGACGGAATCGATATCGCTGACGGTCGTCGGCGCGGGCTCGGTGCGCTGCGTGCGCCACACGGACCTCGCGCTGTCGGGCGCGCGCGAGGTGCTCGACCGCGCGCGCGAACCGGTGGCGACCACCGATGCCGCCGAGGCGGTCGCGCCCGCGCCTGTGGGCACGCCGGAATCCGTGAGCACGCTCTTGACGGTGCGCGGGCTCACGAAGCACTTCCCGATCGAGAGCGGTGTGCTGCGCCGCGTCAGCGGCCACGTGCGCGCGGTCGACGGGGTGGAGTTCGACATCGCGCCCGGCGAGACGCTCGGGCTGGTGGGGGAGAGCGGCTCCGGCAAGTCGACGGTCGCGCGCCTCGTGCTCGGGCTCGTCGACGCGACCGAGGGTTCCGTCGCATTCGACGGTCACGACCTCGTCGGCGTCCGGCCGCGCGAGCTGCGCCGGCTGCGCCGCGACATGCAGATCGTCTTCCAGGATCCGTACACGTCGCTCGATCCGCGCGCGACGATCGGCGCGAGCGTCGGCGAGCCGTTCGAGATCCACGACTCGCTCCGCCGCCGGGAGCGCGAGCAGCGCGTCGCCGAGTTGCTCGAGCTCGTCGGCCTCGGCGGCCACCACGCGCCGCGCTACCCGCACGAGTTCTCCGGTGGTCAGCGTCAGCGCATCGCGGTCGCCCGCGCGCTGGCGCTGAACCCGCGGCTGCTCGTGTGCGACGAGCCGGTGAGCTCGCTCGACGTGTCGACGCAGTCGCAGGTGATCAACCTGCTCGCCGATCTGCAACGCCGCCTCGGCCTCGCGTATCTGTTCATCGCGCACGATCTCTCGGTCGTGCGCCACATCAGCCACCGCATCGCGGTGATGTACCTCGGCCGCATCGTGGAGATCGGACCCGCCGACGAGGTCGCGGCGCGCCCCCGCCATCCCTACACGGAAGCGTTGCTCTCCGCGATTCCCGTCCCCGACCCGGTCGAGCAACGGCGGCGCAAGCGCATCGTGCTCGAGGGCGACATCCCGAGCCCCGCGAACCCGCCGACGGGTTGCCACTTCCACACCCGCTGCCCGTACGTGATGAACGTCTGCACGCACGTCGATCCACCCGCCTTCACCGACGCGTCGGGCACGACGTCGTACTGCCACCTCCACACCGCGGGCCCGACGCTCCAGGGCGCGCCCGTGACCGGGATCGCGCCGTCGAGCTGAGCGCGAGGCGCGGCTCAGCCGATGCCGAGCGCGGTCTTCACGAGGACCGCGATGCGCGCGCCGTCGGCGCCGTCGCCGGCCCGCTCCTTGACCGCCTTCACGACCGCGCCCATGGCCTTGCCGCCGGTCGCGCCGGTGGCAGTCACGGTCGCGACCTCTTCGGCCACGATCGCGTCGAGCGCGGCGGCGTCGATCGCGGGCGGCAGGTATTCGGCGAGCACGTCGGCCTCGGCGCGCTCGCGGTCGGCGCGGTCGGCGCGCCCACCCTGTTCGTACATCCCGGCCGCTTCGACCCGCTTCTTCTGCTCGCTGCGGAGCACGCCCACGATCTCCGCGTCGGAGAGCTGCACCTGCTGCTTGCCCGCGACCTCGGCCTTCGTGATCGCGGCGAGCGCCATGCGGAGCGTTGCGACGCGCACGTCGTCGCGCGCACGGATCGCCTCGGTCAGGTCGGCCTGCAGTCCGTCTTTCATGCCGCCGGACGATATCCGGCCCGCGCGCCGCACGGCGGTTGTCACGGCGTTGTCAGAACCGAGTGTGAGCGGCGGTCGACGCGTTCTCAAGTCGCACGTATTACGACCGAACGCGAGGGATGTGACGCATCAGCGCGGCGTCGTGGGGTTGCCCGAGCGGGGTCCCGTCGCGAGGTTTGCCGACGAGATGCTGCGCCTGAGCCCCGACGTGTTCTCCGTCGTCGACGGCGACGGCACGATCGTCGAGGTCGCGGGGGCGGCCGACGCGGTGCTCCGTATGCCGGCCGCCGACCTGGTCCACGCGAGCGTGTTCGCGTCGCCGGTCGCGCATCCCGACGACGTCGCGCGCATCGCCGCGATCTACCGGCGCCTGCTCGCGGGGGAGATCGAGCGCGAGGAGTCGCGCTATCGGCTCCGGCCCGACGGCGGTCCGCGGCGCGCGGTCGAGGCGTCTCGACGGATCCTGCGCGGCCACGACGGCGCGATCGAAGGCGTCATGGTCGTCGAGCGCACCGTCACGTCGCAGGTGCGGCTCGAGGAGGAGCTGCGCGCCGCGCAGGAGACGGCCGAGCGCGCGGATCACGCCAAGGACGAGTTCCTCTCGCGTATGAGCCACGAGCTACGGACGCCGCTGAACGCGGTGATCGGCTTCGGGCGACTGCTCGCGCGCGACGACCTGACGGCCGACCAGCATGACGGCATCGTGCAGATCCTCAAGGGCGGCGAGTTGCTGCTCGAGCTGATCAACGAGGTGCTCGACATCTCGCGCGTCGCGTCGGGCCGGCTGATGGTCGCACCGGAGGCCATTGCGCTCGCTCCGGCGGTCGACGACGCGGCGACCCTCATCCGGCCGATGGCGACGACGAACGACGTCACCGTGTCGGTGACGGGTGATCGCACGTTGCAGGTGTTCGTCGACAAGCAGCGGCTCGCGCAGATCCTGCTGAACCTCTTGTCGAACGCGGTGAAGTACAACCGGCACCCGGGTTCGATCACCGTCATGTACGCGGCGGCCGACGGTGTGGCGCGGATCGACGTGCGCGACACGGGCATCGGGCTCTCGCCCGACGCGCTCGCGCGGATGTTCAATCCGTTCGACCGGCTCGGCGCCGAGCGCACGACCGTCGAAGGCACCGGACTCGGGCTCGTCGTCGTGAAGGGTCTCGTCGAGACGATGGGCGGGACCATCGCGGTGACGAGCGAAGAGGGCGTGGGCAGCACGTTCTCGGTGACGTTGCCGCTCGCCGCGGTCGACGACGTCAAGACCGAGCCCGTGCCGGTCGCGCGCCCGATTCGTGAGGCGGGGGAGCGCGAGCACCTCGTGCTCTACATCGAGGACAACCTCGCGAACGCGAAGCTCGTCGAGCGCATCCTCGACGCGACCGAGGGCTTCCGTTACCTGCCCGCGCGTGAAGGCCGCCTCGGGCTCGACCTCGCGCGGCAGACGCACCCGGCCGTCGTCCTGCTCGACCTGAACCTGCCCGATCTCGACGGGGAAGAGGTGCTCGCGGCACTGCGCGCCGATCCCGCGACCGCGGCGGTGCCCGTCGTCGTGCTCTCCGCCGACGCGACGCCGGGCCGTATCCAGCGCGTCATGGGGCGCGGCGCGTCCGCGTACCTCGCGAAGCCGTTCGACGTCGACGAGCTGCTCGACAAGCTCGCGGAGCTGTGCGACGCGCCGACTCCCAAGCTGCGCTCCGCCTGACGCGTCGCGGTGTCGAGGCCGCTCGGCCCGGACGCGAAAACGTCGGGGGCGAGACGGCGAACCGCCTCACCCCCGACGTCAGAACGTTCCGTACGTTCAGAACGTAGAGCTCTGTTCTGATCTAGCAGAGACCGGTCGGAAGGCTCGACGCGTGCGTCGTGCAGTGGCTTCCCGACCAGAAGTTCGCCGTCCCCGCGGTGCCCGAAGGCGGCGGGCTCGTCTCGTCCGCCATGTCGTAGCCGGTGTTGCCGGTCGCACGGTTGTTGCTGAACGTGCTGTTCGCCGTGCCGAGATCGGCGTGGATGCCGATCCCGCCGTTCGTCTTCACCGTGCTCATCGTGACCGTGTTGTTCTCGCTCGTCGAGTTCGCCACGCCGTCGCCGCTGATGTAGATGCCGCCCTGCGCGTTGCCGCTCGCCTTGTTGCCCGAGAACGTGGAGTTCGACGTGCCGTAGGCGCTGATGCCGAACTCGGCGTTGTTGTTCGCGGTGTTGTTCGACACGGTCGCACCGGTGATGCTCTCGAGGTAGATGCCGTCCCACGCGCCCGCCGCCGACGGACCCGCGGTGTTGTGCGTGATCGTCGGGTTGTCCGAGTCGGGGTAGCTCGGGCTGCCGTCGTTGTAGACGACCAGGTTCTGGTCGTTGTTCGACAGCTTCGACTTCGTGACGACGACACCCGCCGCCGCGTCGTAGATCAAGACGCCCGCCGCCTGCGGCTCGGGCGTGTAGTTGTTGCCGGTCACCGTCGTCGATGTCACCGAACCGCCCGCACCGAACCCGATCTCGATGCCGTTCTGCGCGGTGACGGTCGTTGCGCCGTGGCCGGTGACGGTGCCGTTCTTGATCGAGCACGTCGTGTTGGCGTCGACGCAGACGACGCCGCCCTTGTTGTAGTTCGTGACCGTCACGTACTTCATCGCGATGTTGGCCGGGGTGCTCGGGTACGCCGCGTCCGACCGTGCGTAGATGCTGACGCCGGTCTGCACACCGGTGAACCCGGTGCCCGGGACGACGTTCTGGACCCGCACGTGGTCGAGCGTGACGCTCGCGCTGTCGGCATAGACGCCGGAGTAGTTCTCACCGGCCGGCAAGTTCGCGTTCGACGCGTCGATGTCGAGGTTCTTCAAGGTGACCCCGGTGGTGCCGGGGGACACGTACGCGAGCGCGGTGACGGGGGTGACACCGTCCGGCTTGAACGAGTTCTGCGCCGCGTTCGTCTTCTCGAAGACGACGCCGCCGTTGTTCCGGCCTTCGATCGTCAGCCCCGAGGTCGAGATCGTCGGCTGCTCGTCGTAGACGCCGCCGGCCAGGTGGATCGTCGCGCTCGGACCCGCGTTCGCCAACGCGTACTGGAACGAGCACGGGAACGACGCCACGCAACGCGGGTTCGTACCGGTCGGGCTCACGTAGAAGTTCGAGCCGGACGCGCCGGCCAATTGGAGCGGCCCCATCACGCTTGCCAATGCGCCCAGCATTGACATCACAAGCATGCCGCCCAGCCACCGTCGAGAGTGGCGTGCCGATCCTTTGAACATCTTCCCCCCTAGCCAAGTGGTCGCATTGACGGCGACCATCCGATGCGGCCGGCGAGTCGTGGCCTCGACTTCAGACGGCGACGCAATCGCGTTCACGCGAATCGCACGATCGCGCGACGCGCCGCAGTCGGCTCCACCCCGTTTCCCCCGCTCCCCAGCGCGATTGAACCTACTGTTTTAGTCGGGGCGACGCAAGACAAGATTGCGCGAAGTACGCGCGCCGCGCGCCGCGTCGCCGCACGTTGATTTTTAAGCTACTTGACTTAGGCAGTCGTACCTGACAGGTTCTTGGGGGGTAGTCCGATCACTTGGGGGGCTTCATGGCTGGGCGGCATTCTCGATCGACGCGCGCGTTGTCGGTCCTGCTCGGAACGTTCTTGACGGCGGTGTTCACCGGCGTCGTACCGGGACTCGCAAGCGCGGCGGGCGCATCGAGCGGCCCGTTCACGCCGAGTATCCAAACCACGACGTCGACGACCGACGTCATCTGCCGCGCGAACGGTGGGTCGCTCTCGGCGAACACCGAGGCCGACCAATCACTGGGTTCGACGGTCAGCGCACCCGATGCGGTGATGGCGGGCCAGTCGTTCGACATCAAGGTCAAGCAGCCGTATTCGTCGTTCCCCTCGAGCGACAGCTCGACGGGCATCTCGGCCACCATCGTCGCGATCTACAACCAGATCTCGCGTTGGAAGCTGCCGACGGGACTCACGATCAGCAGTGTCTCCCTGGCGCCGATCAACGGCGATGTCGGAGCGAATGCCGACGCGGGCTACTACATCGCGCCGGCGAACATCCCCGCCGTGGACAAGCAGTCGAACGGCGAAGTGATCGAGGGTTTCGACCCGCTCACGCTGCCCGCGAGCTCACGTGTCGCGATTCCGGGCACGGCCCCCGCGGCGCTCATCGACTCCGCGACGAACACCGTGCGCATGGGCATGGTCGGCACCGGCACCGAATCGAGCGGCACCGTGTACGCCGGTGGCTCGATCGTGCAGGCACCTGCCGTCACGCTCCACGTGACCGCGAGCAGCGCGGTCGCGGCGGGCAGCGACCTCGGCATCAAGATGGCGGGCTCGTTGCCCGCCGGCACCTTCACGGGCAGTGAGCCCAACAACTTCCCGGCTCCTGCGGCGATCACGGTCAACCAGGCGACCCTCACCTCGAGCGACACGGTCTGGACGGACCCGTCGTACGTCAACTACGTGTACACGACGGCGCTCGGCGGGCTCATCAAGATCACCGCGAAGGCGGCCTGCGCCCCGGGCTACGAGTCCAACGGCGATCTCGGCACCACTCCGCCCGACTACTACACGGGTCCGGACGCGATCCCGAACGGCACCGCGCCGTTGATGAACCACACGACCGTCATCGGCGTCGGTTCCACCGCGCCGTTCGAAGGCGCGAGCTACCTCACCGGCTCGACGGTGAACGCGGCCTACTCGTGCATCGCGAACCCCGACGGTGAGACGTACGACACGTGCGTCGGCGACGTGCCGAACGGCTCGCCGATCGACACGGCGACGCCGGGACCGCACACCTTCACGATCAGCGCGACCGACGCGTTCCAGGATCCGATCACCAAGACGATCCACTACACCGTCGCCGACCCGCAGGCGCCGCTCGCGAACGCGGGCACGGCGCAGACGGGCAAGGTCGCGGGCGCGGTCGTCACGCTCGACGGTTCGGGATCGAGTGACCCGAACGGGCCGCCGGCGTTGCCGCTCACGTACAC
>DATBAK010000064.1 GCA_036271555.1 Acidimicrobiia bacterium | reverse complement strand
GTTCGGCCACGACTTCATGCTCGTGACCGCGCCGAACCGCTACGGCCTGCCCGACTTCTACGCGCTGCACGCGTGGCTCTGGAAGACCAACCCGAGCGGGCAGTTCGACCCCTGGAACCCCGACGTGAAGTGCCCCTGATCGACCTCCGCGAGCGCACGGCGGCCGTGACCGAACGTTGGTCACGGCCGCCGTCGTCGTCGCTGCATTACGTTGCGCGCCCGTGACCGACGACGACCGCGGCGATTGGGGTCCGCTGCTCGACGACCTCGAGGCGCGCCGGCTCGCCGCGCGTGCGATGGGCGGACCCGAGAGGATCGAGCGACAACACGGGCTCGGAAAGCTCACCGCTCGCGAGCGCGTGGAAGGACTGTTCGACCCGGGCACGTTCGTCGAGCTCGGCGCGCTCGTCGGCACCAGCCCGCGCGCGGGCATCGACACGATCCCGGCCGACGGGTTCGTCGCGGGCATGGGCCGCGTCGACGGCCGTCCGGTGCTCGCCGGCTGCGAGGACTTCACCGTGCTCGGCGGCTCGATCGGCGCGGCCGCGACCGACAAGCGCGTGCGCATGTGCCAGCTCGCGGAGCAGGAACGCATCCCGCTCGTCTTCATGCTCGACGGTGCAGGCCATCGACTCACGAACAAGGGCTCCGGTCGCAAGCCCAACGACCTCCAGACGCTCGCCGCGCTCTCGGGACTCGTGCCGATGGTGACGCTCGTGCTCGGGCCGGCCGCGGGACACAGCGCGCTGTGCGGACCGCTCGCCGACTTCAGCGTGATGACCGCGCGCGCGTCGATGTTCACCGCGGGTCCGCCGCTCGTGAAGGCCGCGACCGGCGAAGAGGTCACGAAGGAGGAGCTCGGCGGGCCGCAGATCCACGTCGACCTCACAGGCGTCGCGCACAACGTCGTCGACGACGACGCGGCTGCGCTCGCGTTGTGCCGCCGCTACCTCTCGTACTTCCCGTCGAACGCGTGGACTGCGCCCCCGAGCACCGAAGCGACCGACGGCTTCCGCCGACTCGACGATCTCCTCACGCTGATCCCCGCCGAGGACCGCAAGCCCTACTCGATGCGCGCGGTGATCGACCGCGTCGTCGACCGCGACAGCGCGCTCGAGATCCAGCCGAAGTTCGGACGTTCGATCGTGACGACGCTGGCGCGTTTGAACGGACGCGCGGTCGCGATCGTCGCCAACGACCCCGGTGTGCGCGCCGGCGCGATCGACACCGCCGCCGCCGAGAAGGCCGCGCACTTCCTCGACGTCGCCGACTCCTTCCACCTCCCCGTCGTGTTCCTCGCCGACAACCCCGGCGTGCTCGCGGGCACGAAGGCCGAGCGCGAGGGCGCGCTGCGCGCCGCGGCGCGGATGTTCGCCGCGCAGCACCGGCTGACCGTGCCGAAGCTGCACGTCACGCTGCGCAAGGCGTTCGGCTTCGGCAGCTCGGTGATGGCGATGAATCCCTACGACGACCAGACGATCCTCTACGCGTTCCCCGGAGTGACCCTCGGCGCGATGCCGGCCGACTCCGGCGGACGCTCGGCGAAGCTCGACGACGCAACGCAGGCCGAGGTGACCGCGAGCCAGACCGGCGGCCCGTGGCCCCAGGCTCACGGCATGGGCTACGACGACGTCATCGACCCGCGCGATCTGCGCGACGCACTGCTGCGCGCGCTGCTGCTCCTCGAGTCGCGCGACGACCGGACCTACGCACCCGTGGCCCGCAAAGGGATTCTCCCGTAGCGTTCGACACATGTTGGACCTGCTGATCACGAACGGTGAGGTCGTCGACGGAACCGGTGCCGCGCGCCGGCGCGCCGATGTCGGAGTGCGCGACGGTCGCGTCGTCGCCATCGGCGAGGTCAGCGAACCTGCGACGCGCACGATCGACGCCGACGGTCGCGTGGTCGCGCCCGGCTTCGTCGACGTGCACACGCACTACGACGCGCAGGTGTTCTGGGATCCGACCCTCAGCCCGTCGCCGCTGCACGGCGTCACGACGGTCCTCGGCGGCAACTGCGGCTTCACGATCGCGCCGCTCGTGGCGCGCGAGGCCGACTATCTGATGAAGATGCTCGCCCGCGTCGAAGGCATGCCGCTCGACGCGCTCGCCGCGGGCGTGCCGTGGAACTGGTCGAGCACCGCCGAGTACTACGACCGCTTCGACAACACGCTCTCGGTGAACGCGGGCTTCCTCGTGGGGCACTGCGCGATCCGCCGCGTCGTGATGGGCGAACGCAGCGTCGGCGAGGCCGCGTCCGAAGACGACCTGCGCGCGATGACGCAACTGCTCGACGAGTCGCTGAACGCAGGCGGGCTCGGCTTCTCGTCGTCGTGGGCCGAGACGCACAACGACGGCGACGGTGAGCCCGTGCCGTCGCGACACGCGACCGCCGAGGAGCTCTACGCGCTGTGCCGCACGACCGGCGAGCACGAGGGCACGTCGCTCGAGTTCATCCCGACGACGCGCGAGTTCACCGATCACCACCTCGACGTGATGGCGCGCATGTCGGCGGCGGCGCAGCGGCCGCTCAACTGGAACCTGCTGACGGTGAGCGCGATGAACACCAAGTTCGTCGAGGATCGCCTCGCGGCCGGCAACGTCGCGCGCGACCTCGGCGCGAAGGTCGTCGCGCTCACGATTCCCGAGCCGCCGCGGCCGCGCATGTCGTTCCTGAGCGGGTTCGTGCTCGACGCGCTCGCGGGTTGGGCGAAGCCGATGTCGCTCGCCGCGGCCGAGAAGCTCGCCCTCCTCGCCGACCCCGTGCGCCGGCGCGAGCTCGACGAGCAGGCGCAGGGCACGCAGGGACTCATCCGCGCGATCGCGCGTTGGGAGCGCCACATCCTCGTCGAGACGTTCACGCCCGAGAACAAGAAGTACGAGGGCCGCGCGATCGGCGAGGTCGCGGCGGAACGCGGTCAGACGCCGTTCGACGCCCTCTGCGACATCGCGGTCGCCGACGATCTGCGCACGGTCTTCTCACCGCCCGAGTTCGGCAACGATCGCTCCGACTGGGAGGCGCGCGCGGCCGTGTGGCGCGACGGGCGCGCGGTGATCGGCGCGTCCGACGCCGGTGCGCACCTCGACCTCCTCGCGACCTTCAACTACACGACGACCACATTGGCGCGCGCCGTGCGCGAGCACGAGGTCGTGCCGCTCGAAGAGGCCGTGCAGCTGATGACCGACGTGCCGGCGCGCCTCTACGGTCTGCGCGATCGTGGTCGTATCGCCACGGGCGCGCATGCCGACATCGTGATCTTCGATCCCGCGACCGTCGCGCCCGGCCCCGTCTCCACGCGCGCCGACCTGCCGACGGGCGCGGCGCGCGTCTACGGCGAAGCCGAAGGAATCGACGCCGTCGTCGTGAACGGCGACGTGATCGTCGAGCGCGGCGAGTTCACGGACGCGCGTCCCGGCACGCTCCTGCGCTCCGGCCGCGACACGCAAACTCCCCCGCTCAACTAACTCCGGTCGGGCTCGCAAGCTCGCGCTCCCCGACGCCTCAGCGCCCGGCCGAGACCACGCCGCTCGCTCCGCTCGCGCACTCAGGCGGGAACCCGCGTCGCTGACTCCGGCCGAGGCCGCGCCGCTCGCACCGCTCGTGTGCTCAGGCGGGAACGTTCGCGGTCACGGGTCGGATCCGGTACGCACAGCGCACGTCGCCCGCGAGCAGGTGCGCGGTGCGCTCGACGGTGACGTCGGCACCGAGCGTGTCGCGAAACAGCTCGAGCTCCGAACGGCAAAACCCCGGGCACGCGGTCGCGGCGGTGCAGATCGGGCAGTGGTGCTCGACGAGGATCACGTCGTCGCCGGCGCGCTGCACGTCGGCCATGTAGCCCTCGAGCGTTCGCTGCGCGGCCAACGCGCGCACCCGCTCCTCCAACGGCGCGTCGCCCGCGGCCGGCACGGCCGCGCGGTACACCTCGAGCTGATGCTCGGCCCGGCTGTCGATCACGCGGTCGAGACCGTCCGGCCCGAGCGCGCCCTTGATCGCGTCGAGCAGCTCGACGGTGAGCTGACCGTGCCGATCGGCGAACAGCGCACCCGCCTGCGGCGTGACCTCCCACTCCAGCGGCGACCGGCCCCGTCCGGCGCGCGCCCGGGGCTGCGCTCGACGGGCGACGAGGCCCAGCGCGACCAGCGCGTCGATGTGCTGCCGTACCGCCGCCTCGGTGATCCCGAGGGCCTCGGCGATCTCCGACGCGGTCGCGCCGTCGGCGCGCTTGAGGTGCTCGAGCACCCGCTGCTTGGCGGTGCTCAGCGGTTCGGCCATCGCACCAGTGTACGTGACTTCCGCAAGTCCCAGCTTGACGAATGCCGACCGCGGGTCGATCATCGAACCCATGACGCTGGACACGACGACCACGCCGACGACCAGGGTGAGGGCCGGATCCGCGGAGACGCTCGGCAAGGAAGGCCGGCTCACCACGAAGGTCGGGTCGCTCCCGGTCGTCGTGTTCGCCCACGACGGGCGGGCCTTCGCGATCGAGGACCGCTGCCCGCACATGGGCTTCCCGCTCCACCAGGGGACGGTCGAAGCCGGGCTCGTCACGTGCCACTGGCACCACGCCCGTTTCGACCTCGAGTCGGGCTGCACGCTCGACCTCTGGGCCGACGATGCGAAGGGCTTCGACGTCGAGATCGACGGCGACGACGTCTTCGTGCACTCGCGTCCCGAGGGCGACGAGGTCGCGCGGTGGCAGCGCCGGCTGCGCGACGGGCTCGAGGAGAGCCTGTCGCTGGTGATCGCGAAATCGGTGCTCGCGCTCCTCGACCTCGGTGTGCCCGGGGCCGAGATCGTGCGCACGGGCCTCGACTTCGGCACCACGTACCGCGCCGCGGGTTGGAGCGCAGGCCTCACCGTGCTCGTCGCGATGGCGAACGTGCTCGACGAGCTCGCGCCGTCCGAGCAGGCCGCGGCGTTGATCCACGCGCTCGTCTTCGTCGCGCGCGACACGTCGATGCAACCGCCGCGCTTTCCCGTCGGCGCGCTCGCCACCGCCGCCGTGCCCGGCGATCGGCTGTCGCAGTGGTACCGGCGATTCGTCGACACACGTTCGAGCGACGCAGCCGAGCGCGTGCTCGCGACCGCGTTGAACGGCGAGCCCGATCTGCACGTCGTCGAGACGATGATGCTCGCCGCGGTCACCGACCATGTGTTCGTCGACGAAGGGCACACGCTCGACTTCACGAACAAGGCCTTCGAGGCGCTCGCGATGGTGGGCGGGTCGGCCGCGCCCCAGGTGCTGCCGACGCTCGTCGCACAGACCGCGAGCTCGTCGCGCAGCGAGGAGAGCGGCGAGTGGCGCCATCCGCACGATCTCGCCGCGCTCGCGCAGCGCGCGAACGCGCAACTCGACGACGCGCGGGCCGCGGGCGGCGCGCACCGCGGTGAGTTCGACGACGTCTCCGGGTTCGCGTGGCAGCTACTCGTCGACGATCCCGAGGCCGCCGTCGACGTGTTGCTGGACGCGATCCGCGCCGGCGCGACCGAGGAGCAGATCGGTCGCGGCATCGCGTATGCGGCCGCGCTCCGGATCACGCGCTTCCACGTGCAGAACGACTTCGGCGACTGGAACACGGTCCACCACTCGTTCACGACCGCGAACGCGCTGCACCACGCGCTCACGCGCTCGCCGTCACCCGAGCTGCTGCGCGGCGCCGTGCACAGCGTGCTGCGCGTCTATCTCGACCGGTTCCTCAACGTGCCCGCGGCGCGCCTGCCGGCGACCGAGCGCGGCGAACTCGGCGATCTCGCGCGCATCTGGGAGGTCCAGGGCGAGGTCGACACCGCCGGTGCGATCGTCTACGGCTACCTGCGGGGCGGCGGCGATCGCGCCGCGCTCGTGCAGACGCTCGGCGCCGCGCTGCTCGCCGAGGACGTCGGCTTCCACTGGTATCAGGTGTTCGAAGCCGCACTCCGCCAGTCCGCAGCGTGGCCGGCCGGCTCCGAAGAGGAGGCGCTGATCCTCGCGGGCTTCGCCCGCTTCCTCGCCGCGCACACGCCCACGCGACGCGAGCTGCCGACCGTCATCCGCATCGCCACCCGGCTCCGGAGAGGAGAGCGGCTCTTCGAGGAGGATTGACGTACCGTTTGGGCTTCGTGGGGTGCCGGGCCGGCCCCGATTTCCCGCCTCCCACGGCTTCGCGAAGTTCTCAGTTCTTCCTCACCGACTCTTCATCCCCTCAAGGGAGACTGAGCCCGAGCAAGGAGAGGAAATTGGAGACCGTCGACGACCGTGCGTCCGACCCCCACGAACCCGGGTCGACCGTCACCACCCTCGTGCCCTTGCCGGGCAGCGTGCTCGGCGCGGCGACCGTGGTCGCCGCGCAGGGCGCGCTGGCAGTCACCGGCGTCGTCGTCGCGCTGTTCGCGACGCATGCGACCCGCATCGCGTACCTCGGACGGGGCATCGGCGCGTGGCGCTTCGGCGCCGCGGTCTTGCTCGCGGGCTTCGCGATCGCCGCGCTCGCCGGCGCGATCGGGCTCGCCGAACGCCGGGGCTGGGCGCGACCGCTGTCGTTCGCGGTCGAAGCCGCGGTGATGTGCGGCTACCTCCTCACGTTCGTGTTCGACCCGCTGCGCGCGCTCGTGGGCATCGCGGTCGCGGTCGCCGTGCTCGCGGTCGTGCTCGGTCCGAGAGCCGACGAGGCCTTCGCGCCCGTCGAGAACGCCTGAGCCGAAAACCGGTTCGCCAGTATCCTCCGGGCTTCCCGCGCCCGTAGCTCAGCCGGACAGAGCATCGGACTTCTAATCCGACGGTCGGAGGTTCGAATCCTCCCGGGCGCACGACATCCGCGAAGCGACGTCGTCGCTCAGCCGGCGCACCCCGCGAGCT